>DATGOD010000059.1:0-5438 GCA_035306305.1 Flavobacterium sp. | reverse complement strand
AATAAAAAAGATTTTAGGCGCTAATCTAAAATTATTTTGCACCTACGAGCGTAAGACAATAACTCAATAATTGTATGACAATCAGCTTTTTTCATCATCCGACGGCGGTGGGTAACTACAGTATGTAAGCTAATATGCATTTTTTCAGAAGTTTGGGGTACAGTCAACCCCTGTGCAAAACACTTAAGTATTTCTACTTGTCTCTTAGTAAATAAAACTACATTTCCCGTTGCACTTTTAATATTTTTTTCAATAACTGGACAACAATACGTTTTTCCTTTCTCAATGTGTTTAACACAATCTAAAATAATGTCGAATCCCGAAATCTTAGATATAAAACCTTCAGGTTTGTAGGATTTTATCGTTTGAATTATTCCCAAGTTTGTAACTGTACTCACAACAATTATGTTTACTCTTTTATTCAATCGTCTAACATCACTGAGTACATCAGTACCCAATTGACCTCCATCAAGATAATAATCCAAAAAAAGATAAATTTTCTTTTTAGAGTTTTCCACAAGATACTGAATAAGTTTTTTCGTATCAGACTCAACATGCACCTCTTCAAACATGAAAGTCTTTTCTAGCAAAGCAGAAAAAGAATCTGCAAATAATTGGTGGTCATCAAGAACAAATGCAACTTTAGGCTGAACCCACATATTATATTTTGTCAACTTAGTAAAACGTTGGTTTAAATTTTTACAATACAAATGTAAAACAAGTGATAAAGATATGACTTTATTTTTATTTAACAGAAAATAAAGCTCGCTTATTTTTCGGCCTCTAGGTTTCAGGTTAGATTAGTTGTCGATAAATTTGCTTATCAACTCATTAGCTATAATTTTTAATTCCGAAAAGGAAAACCTGCTTTTGCATCAAATTTCTATGGAAAGTCCCTACCACTTTATTAATGGAAGCTATCAGAGACAGTACAGAACAGCTTTTTCAGCAGTATATTAACATTACTGACCCATAGAGGGTTTTGGAACTCGGAAAGTATTTTGAAAAATTGTCACTGAACAATTAGGAAGAAGGAAAGGTAAATCCTCTACAATAAAAGAAAGTAAAAACATTCCACATTTATTTAATAACTTTGCAAAATGATAGCTGAGAAGAAAGACATACGCAAACTGAGCAAAGATGATATCCGGGATTTTTTTGTTTCCAACGGCGACAAAGCATTCCGGGGTAATCAGGTGTATGAATGGTTGTGGAAAAAAGGAGTACATTCTTTTGACGACATGACCAATCTTTCTCTGTCTGCACGAGAAATGCTCAATCAACATTTTGTGATTAACCACATTATGGTAGATAATATGCAGCAAAGTGCTGACGGAACGGTAAAAAACGCAGTAAAATTACACGACGGATTGATAGTAGAATCGGTGTTGATTCCGACAGAAACCCGAACAACTGCTTGTGTATCCAGCCAAGTGGGCTGTAGCTTGAACTGTGAATTTTGTGCCACTGCCCGATTAAAACGAATGCGAAATCTGTCGCCAGACGAAATTTACGACCAAGTAGTAACCATCGACCAGCAAAGTCGTTTGTATCACGACCGACCTCTTTCCAACATTGTTTTTATGGGAATGGGGGAACCGCTCATGAATTACAACAACGTACTGAAAGCCGTAGAAAAAATCACTTCAGATGAAGGC
The DNA here is from genome assembly GCA_035306305.1 of Flavobacterium sp. Lineage (GTDB taxonomy): Bacteria > Bacteroidota > Bacteroidia > Flavobacteriales > Flavobacteriaceae > Flavobacterium. The sequence goes on along the minus strand of DATGOD010000059.1, from coordinate 3,780 downwards.
TTGGGCATGTCGCCAAAACGGATTACAATTTCTACTTCAGGCGTATCAAAAATGGTCAAAAAAATGGCAGACGATGGCGTAAAATTCAAATTGGCTGTATCATTACATTCGGCAGTAGAAGAAATCCGCAACAAAATCATGCCTTTTACGACCAATTTTCCACTTACCGAACTTCGAGATGCTTTGCAATATTGGTATCAGAAAACCCGCAGTAAAATCACTTATGAATATGTGGTATGGAAAGGGATTAATGACGATGAACGGTCTATCAAAGCATTGGTAAAATTCTGCAAACACGTGCCGTGCAAAGTCAATCTGATTGAATACAACGCCATTGATGACGGCGATTTTCAACAAGCCGATGAACAAGCGATTGAAAACTATATTCATGCTTTGGAAGATGCCGGAATTGTGGTTAAAGTGCGTCGCTCAAGAGGTAAAGATATTGATGCCGCTTGCGGTCAGCTTGCTAATAAATCGTAAGTTATGAGAATTCTGAGTGTTTTATTTTTCTTTGTATGTACCGTGGCAAACGCTCAGTCTTTTGTTTATGAAACTTCCGAAAAGCAATCGTTCAAACTTCGAGTAGGACATTATTCTGAGTTTCAGTACATCATGGTCAATCGGACTGATTTTAAACACAATTCGCTTTTTGACATCGACGAAAATACTCGCCATTTTATCATTCCGTTTAACGGATATTACGAGATAGAAGCTTTTTTTAATTTCAATCCGGACACCGCTTCTATCAAAGAAAACCGTGGCGGTATCAACTTCGGATTGGTACATATTCGCGACGGAAAAGAGCAATATATGGCATCGACTCGCTATACTTTTGACAAAACCAATCAGAACAAATATACACCTGTTTATGTCGTGCCGACCATCGTTTATCTCGAAAAAGGCGATATTATTGCTCCTGCGATAAGCAGCGGATACATCAACTCGCATTTGTTTTATGCTCATATTGGTTGCGACAAACAAACGGACGATTGCGTTTCGTTTTCTTTTAAAATTAAATTAATCAGCGTAGAAGATGGACATTCGGACTTTTTTTAGCCTTTTTATGCTTATGGTATTTTGCGGTACATCCGCTCAGGAATCTACCTTTTACGCCCGAAGCAATCGCAGCATTCCGCTTGACTTTTCGGAAAGTAACCGACAATGTGTTTCTTTTACCGAACGTGATATTGTTTACAATAAAATTATTCGGTTTGAAGAGAATAAAATACAAATTCAGCAAGATGGTTTATACGAAATCAATGCTTTTGTAAATATCAATTTAGGTTCATACGCCACCAGACACGACAGCTTGCAACTTCGTTTTTCGGTCATCAAAAACCCGAATACTTCTTCGGAAGAAAAATTAGCCGAAACGACTTATATGTACCGATTTGGTAATTTTGATGTAGCTGCGGGTTTTCAAATCCGACCGTTTCATGTCACGCTTCGCAGAGAAGATGAAATTTGTCTTTGTATTACCAAAGATTTTGGTACTTTTGACATCAATTCCAACGACAAATATCACCACATCATTACGCCAACCGGAATGCCCCAAATTATGGGACTGAGAATAAAAAAAGAGGATTAAGAATTGAATATAAAATCAATAAGAATATAAAAAAATCCGACCTATTGCTAAGTCGGATTTTATATTTGTAATATTTAGAGCCTGTTTAAAATTCATCTAATAATTTGTTTATGCTTCTTTTTGGTCATAAAGGCGTTAAATTTTAAAACGATAGCTCTGCTATCCTTTGAAAATTTGCCTTTTTCTGTCTCAAAAATAACCTATAAACATTTTTACAATACAAATTTAAACAGGCTCTTAGCTTTTTAGTTCGCCAAAATATTGATTTTATTGTCTTTCATTTCTATTGTTCCGGTTTCAATCGGCAGGTAATATTCTTGGTCTGACAGTTTTTCAAAACGGTTGACAAACTTTTCGTCGAACTGTAGGTTTTTCCCTACGATTCTGATATTTCCTTTAACCAACATCGAAACAATAGCAGCGTGGTTGTTGAGCATTTGGAACTCTCCATCCACTCCGGGTACCGATACGGCATCTACTTGCCCTTTGAATAATGTTGCCTCTGGCGAAACGATTTCTAATAACATACTAATTGGTTTTTAGATTAAGCCTCAGCCAACATTTTTTCTCCGGCTTCGATTACGTCTTCGATAGTACCTTTTAGGTTGAATGCTGCTTCTGGCAAATGATCCAACTCTCCGTCCATAATCATATTGAATCCTTTGATGGTATCTTTAATATCTACCAAAACTCCCGGAATACCTGTAAATTGTTCAGCTACGTGGAACGGCTGTGACAAGAAACGTTGTACACGACGAGCTCTGGATACAGCCAATTTGTCTTCTTCTGACAATTCTTCCATACCCAAAATGGCGATGATATCTTGTAATTCTTTATATTTTTGAAGAATTTCTTTCACGCGTTGTGCACAAGCATAATGCTCTTTTCCTAAGGTTTCTGGTGTCAAAATACGAGAAGTTGAATCTAATGGATCCACTGCAGGATAGATACCTAACTCAGCAATTTTACGCGACAATACGGTTGTTGCATCCAAGTGGGCAAATGTTGTTGCCGGTGCCGGGTCAGTTAAGTCATCCGCTGGTACGTAAACTGCTTGTACAGATGTAATTGAACCTGTTTTTGTTGATGTAATACGCTCTTGCATCGCACCCATTTCTGTTGCCAAAGTTGGTTGATAACCCACCGCAGATGGCATACGTCCTAACAATGCTGATACCTCAGAACCTGCTTGTGTAAAACGGAAAATGTTATCTACGAAAAATAACACGTCTTTTCCTTGTCCATCACCTGCTCCATCACGGAAATATTCAGCGATAGTTAAACCAGACAATGCTACACGTGCACGTGCTCCAGGTGGTTCGTTCATTTGTCCGAAAACGAAAGTTGCTTTAGAATCCAACATTCCTTCTTTATCAACTTTAGATAAATCCCATCCACCTTCTTCCATAGAGTGCATGAAATCGTCTCCGTATTTGATAATTCCTGATTCCAACATTTCTCTCAACAAGTCGTTCCCCTCACGAGTACGCTCTCCTACTCCAGCAAACACAGACAAACCTCCATGTCCTTTGGCGATGTTGTTAATCAATTCTTGAATCAATACCGTTTTTCCTACTCCTGCACCACCAAACAAACCAATTTTACCTCCTTTTGCATAAGGCTCAATCAAGTCGATTACTTTGATTCCTGTAAACAAAACTTCTGTTGAAGTGGATAAGTTTTCAAATTTTGGTGCCGGACGGTGAATTGGCAATCCGTTTTCTCCGTCTTTCGGCAAAGCTTCCATTCCGTCGATTGGCTCTCCAACTACGTTGAACAAACGACCGAAAACTTCTTTTCCGATTGGCATTTGGATTGGTGTTCCTTTAGAAACCACTTCGTGCCCACGGCTTAATCCGTCGGTAGAATCCATAGAGATGGTTCTTACGGTATCTTCTCCGATGTGAGATTGAACTTCAAGCACCAAAACAGTTCCGTCTGCTTTTGTGATTTCTAATGAATCATAGATTTTTGGCAATTCGGCTTGTGTCGTATCGAATGCTACGTCCACAACCGGCCCAATAACTTGTGCAACTTTTCCAGTAACTTTAGACATTGCGTATGTATTTAATTAACAGCTTATTATCTATTCGTGGATTAGCCTATAGCTTTTCCGAGTGCAAAGATAGTTTTTTTCTCTGAATTTTAAAGCGTTATTAAAAAATTCTGCAAAAAAGAATTTTTGATTT
>DATGOD010000058.1:0-4994 GCA_035306305.1 Flavobacterium sp. | reverse complement strand
GGTTTTATAATAAGTTGAAAGATTACCTAAAATATCAGCTGCGGTTACTTCTATCAGATATTCTCCTTCCTGGTATTCTTCTGTTGCTGATTTTTCGGGCAGCAACACCGAACGGGCTTCTTCCAATGTCGTATAATAACCGGCTAATTCAATATGATTATCGTACATAAAACTGTCATTCGTATAATCTTTGGCATAAATTTTATACTCGTATTCATTAATTCCTGTTTGGTCTGTGAATTTGAAATACATTACCAGATTTTCGCCGAATTTGAATTCCTGTCCTTCAGTAATATTTGTGATTTCAGTAGTTGGACCCACTGTATCCGGATCCCCATTATTACAACTATTTAGCGTGTAAGCTGCTAAAAACAAAACAATCAATGGTTTTATAATCTTCATAACTTTAAAATTTTAATCTTCAAATATACAACGAATAATTTTATGTTTTAGTATGGTTCAAAACAAAGAAGACACTTAAAAAAGTGCCTTCTTTCTGAGAATTCTGATTGAGCTTAATGATCACTCAAAAGCAATCACAATTTCTTCCTGCTCGATAATTTTTTCTACATATTTTTTGAATTCACCATAATCGTTTACTTCAATATTATCAAAAGGAATATGAACTTCGCGTATAACCTTTAATGAGTAATCGTTTACCAATTCGTAACGAATTTCGTATTGGTGATTTTTATAAATAAACTTTTGGCTTTCCGGTATTTCAACAAACTTATTTTCTTTGTCTATATTCAATACAGTTTCGGAATAATAATGGTTGATATTTTCATAGAAAGGATAAAAAACCGGATATTTTCTTTGTTCTAAGGCAACAATGCCTCTGGTATATGGCTGAACAATAGAAGGAATGGTCGTAAAACGCATTTTTCCGATACTTTGTAATCGTTCATTGATATCAAAATCGATTGAGAATGAGAGCGATTGTCCGTATTTATCATTGTCATTCAGGCTTACATCATTTATCTTCACTACTTTATTTAGTCTTGAAGTAAAAAGCTTTTCAAATTCAGCCAGACGAACATCAGTAGAAGTAGAGGGTGAAAAAAGACTGTTGTAATAGGATTTGGCATAACCTTCAAATACTAGGGTATTTTTAGTCTTTTTAGACTCTTGTGTAAGATCAATTGTCGAGTATTGTTTCACACGATTAAGGGTAGTATTATCGAAAGGAATGGAGATAAGTTGGCTGTTTGCATTTTTCTGCCTGTCAAAAGAAACCACCAAAGCATTTGATTTATACAAGCTTGGCGGCATAGTATTAAAGGGAGCATAGTTGTCTGTCAATTCCATAAAATGCTCTTTTTTGTCCAGTTCTACTTTTATAATACAGTGATTAAAACCAATGTTCGGCAACGGATTGTTTTTTGTGCCGTTGTCGTTCGTTAATACCAAAACTAATTCGGCATTGAGTCCGGCATGATTTGCCAAAGCAACAAACAAGGCAGACAAGTCTTTGCAGTCGCCCAGCTTTGTGGTTATTGTTTTTGACGGTTTTTGTGGAACATAGCCGCTTTGTCTGAAATCCAAAAAGCTATAGGTAATGTTGTCCTGAATATAGGCGTATATTCTTTTAGCTTTCTCTACATCAGACAACTTTTCAACCCCATCAGGAAAAATTTGATTAAAGGTATCAGTAGTAATCTTGTCCATTTCTAAATTTTTCTGTACCAAATCGGCATACCAGTTGGCAATATCTGCCCAGGACTTAATAGTGCTGACATGCAATACTTCGGCAGAATCGTATAAACTCGGAGAAAAATCTTCGTAAATTGGAACAGCTTCTACTTTGTCGGCTTTCCATTCGGTATAATTTTTATCTCCTATGGTCTTGGTGGTTGCGTTTATTTTTCCGTTGATAATTTCCGATTGGAAGGTCTTGGTTTTAGGATAGATAATTCCATATCGCAATAACTCGGTAGGATACATCGTCCGGAATGGATATGTTAGTGTAATATCCTTAAAAAATCGTCCGAACGAATTTTCGAACGATTGATATTTTACCAAAATCACATCTCCCGGTTTGAGATTGGTAAACACTAGATTGCCGTAACTTCTTTCAGCAGGAACAATAGATCCGTCGGCTTTGATAATTTCAGATTTTAAAATAGTAATCCCGTATCCGTCCAACTCATATTCTTTCATATATTCAACACCGGTATCTGACGTAATTTCGTAGATATAAGTAATTTCGTATTTCTGACCTCCTTCCGGAAAAACATTTACGATGCATTCATCTAATAGAATGATTACACCATAATCAGTTTTCATGGAAGAATTTCTGTGTTCTTTAATATAATCATATACATTCGTAGTAATTACTTCTTCGCTTTCGTCTTTTCGCTTGGTAATATCGTATAAGCGTTTTCTGAGGGAGCTATTTCCGGTATGGTGGCTCAATGATTGTTTAAACAGTTCTTCGGCTTTGGCAATATCTCTTATTTGGTTGTAAGCGTTGCCTTGTGTTTCCATCAACACAAAAGAATAAGGAAAGTTTTGTAAACCTCTTTCGGTAAGTGCAATTACTTTTGAATAATCTTTTTCTTCGTTGAGATAACCGATATATCCTTGCGCCATCGAATAAAAGTGAGGGTATCTCTCTGCACGGTTTTTTAGCAATTCTGCCCTTTTGTCTTTTTTTCCGCTGAGATTATAATGTTTGATCAACTCATTAATTACCTCTTCATTGATGCTTTTTTCATGAAGTTTTTCCAAAAAATCTATGACTCTTTCCCGGTCACTGGTTATACTATAAAGCACAGATGAATATGCGTTGAGAATTCCTTCTGTATTGGCCGATACTTTAACAAGAGATTCATAGGCTTCGAGTGCTTTTTCTTTATCCATTCTTCTGCTGGCAATCAGAAAGTCCATCAAATAATAAATATACATGCGTTTTGTGCCTAATGATGCATCTCTGATTTTTTCGAGTTCGGTTATTGGTTTTGAAGTCAATACATTAGTATCGTCTATCATCCGAATGGTGTTGTAATAATATTCCTTATCTGTAATTGCAATGTTTTCAAACAGTTCTTTTGCACGTTGTGCTTCTCCTTTTTTTTCATACAAGCTTGCCGTCATCATTCTCAGCATAGAGCTGTTTGGGTATTTTTGATAAAGTTTTTTAATGGCTTTTTCTGCTTGTTCGTATTTTCCGTTGTTCAAATAGGCTTTAAATAAATTGATGCTGTATAAAGGATTATCGGGTTGCTCTTTTAAACGCTGCACAAAATATTCTTCAAAGAAAGGAGCAACTGTCTCAGGATTGATGTCTTTCAAATTTCCTTTCTCGTAAGTTTTGTATTGGTCGTAAAAGTTTAAGCCTTTTATAGCCTGGTAATTTTCATCTGTAAGCGACACAAAAAAGTAATCATTATTATGACCGGTAGAGGATTTTACCAACAATCGGTTCATTCCTTTTTGCAAGTTTAAGGCGATTCTGTAACCGTTCAAATCACTGAAAGAAATTTGATTGTTGCGGTATATTTCTACATCGTTCAAAAATATTTTGATTGATGAACTCGCACCTAAGTTTAAAAATACCCGCTGATTATCTACTGACTCGATAAAAGTTTGTGCATACATAATTCCAGAGCCGTATTCCTGTTCATTATAGTAAAAGCAGTAACCCTCGGTGTTTTGCTTATCCACCGGATTGTACCAACCTACTTTTCCGTTGCTCGATGCGTCAAAAAGCTTATCGTTTTTCGCATAGGTTTCAGGCTCATAGGCTGTTTCCAAACCGCTGTCGTTCAGATTTTCAAAAACTCCGCAAAATTGCCAGTTATTTACAGCATTTGTTTTTTTGGACAAATTTGTCAATCCGTCGTGCTTTCTTCTTTTTTTGTCAGATAAATATTTGTAATAAAGTACAATTAAATCATTTCCTAAAACAACATCATCGGCCAGTATGTCAATTTTATCATGGGTGTAATCATTATAGCCCATGCTGTTAACATCTCCTGCAAACTGGTTGCTGTACCAATTAGAATAAAGATAATTTTTAGCTTCATCAAAGGTTATAAATTGGCGTACAAAATCTGTATTGTGAATAAGTGCTCCTTCTTCATTATCCAAATAAGCATCCAACAAAAGTATTTCTATGCTTTTATCGATGTCTTTTCTAAGATTTTTCTCAAATATTTCGCGAGATTGTTCTCTGTCATTAGACAATAATAAATCCCAGACCTCATCTGTTTTTTGTTTGTTTTGCGCAAAAGTTGTCATCGACAACAAAATCATAACAATGCTTAAAAAGCCGGAGCTTGTTTTTAACATACCAGAGTCTTTATTCATTTTCAACATGTTAATGTAGTTTGTTTTCTGCTCTTGGTCTGTAAATACTTCATAAGTCTCGAAAACAATACAATTAATGGTTTTACAAAAAATTTATGGAGGTAAATATACACCAAAAATAGTTTCTTAATAAAAAAAGAAGACACTTAAAAAAGTGCCTTCTTTCTGAAAATTCTGATTGAGCTTAATGATCGTGCTCGTCGTTATGAATTTCTACTGTAACCCACGAAACATTTTCGTTACCTGCTTTGTCAATAGCAAAAACGCCGATGTGATAAGGTCCTTCTTCTGCATTTTCAGGAATATCAACGTGTAAATGTACTTCGTCTGATTTTCCGCTCAAAGTACCTGTTGTCTGATATTTCCATTCCACGTGATCATCATCTCGAAGAGCTTTGTGCTCGTGCCCGTCGCCTCCGAAATGAATATCTATTTTGTACGAAGCCAGCTCTACATTGTCTGTAACAGAAGCGTTAAGGTGCATTTCTTCACCGACATCAAACGTTTGTCCGGCAGTTGGCTCATTGATAACTATTTGTGGTTTTTCAGTATCTAATACAACATCGTCGTCTGAACAAGAAACAATTGTAAATGTACTGATAAATAAGAAACTTAATAATGCTGATTTTTTCATTTTCTTTTAATTTAAAAAGGTATTGTTATAAAAATTTGAAATGTTCTTC
>DATGOD010000057.1:0-2237 GCA_035306305.1 Flavobacterium sp. | reverse complement strand
GACAAATATACGTCAAAATCTTGATTTAATGTTTCTTTAACAATATTCAATTTAGTGGAATGTTCGTCGGGTGTTTCAAAATTGATGTTTGGTGCAATGAAGCCATCATTCATCATAAGCGTAGAATAGATGATTTCACTGGCTCCTGCCATCCAGCATTCGTGTCCGGTCATTGATTTGGTAGAACTCACATAAGGGCGTGTTTTCCCAAAAACTTTATCAATAGCCTGTGCTTCATTCGCATCGCCTACCGGTGTGGACGTGGCGTGTGCGTTGATGTATTGAATATCCTTTGGAAGCATATTTGCCTGTTGCAGAGCCTTTTCCATTGCAGATGCCGGTCCGTCTATATTGGGTGTAGAAATATGTCCGCCGTTGGACGAAAATCCATATCCCACAATTTCTGCCAGAATGTTTGCACCACGAGCCAAAGCACTTTCCAAACTTTCCAGAATGACCGTTGCACCACCACCACTCGGCACTAAACCATCGCGAGACGCATCAAACGGACGACACGCTTTTGCAGGTTCGTTTTCACGGGGAGAAAAAACACCCAAACCATCGAAACTTGCCATTCCGTATTTGTTGATTTCCTGTGCACCACCGCAGATAACCAAATCCTGCAAACCGTTTTTTATCATCATATATCCTAAACCAATGGCGTGAGAACCGCTTGCACAAGCTGCACTAATGGTCATATTGATTCCTGTGATGTTGAAAATAGTCGATAAATTCATCGTTACCGTAGAATTCATTGATTTAAAAATCGCACCGGAACCAATCAAAGCGGTATCTTTCTTTTCGCGGACAATGTCCGTTGCTTCAATAATCGCTTTGGAAACACTGTCATTGCCATAAATAAGTCCGATTTCCCTTTTGTTGAAATCCTCCAAATCAATTCCTGCATTTTGCAAGGCTTCCATAGTGGCAATGTAAGCATATTCGGTTTCTTCGCCTATGGTAATACGCTGTCTGCGGCTTAAAGCTTTCTTTAAATCGGGTAGGGGAACCTTTCCGGTCAATGCCGACTGAAATCCGTATTCTTTTCGTTCTTCGTCGAAAACAATACCTGATTTTCCTTCGTACAAAGATTGTCGGACTTCTTTTAAATTAGCACCGATGCAGGAGTAAATTCCCATACCGGTAATGACTACTCTGTTGTTCATATTATTAACAGTACGCCTCTATGAGGCGGTTTGACTTCGTTTAGTTTGGCTTTGCCTCGTGTAAGTGTTTTTTAGTTCAATCACTATTTTATATACTAAAAAAAACAATAAAAATTATATTGATCAAATACCATAAATTTAAACTAATGTAATTTACCTTTTGCCAAAAGGTCATACTTTCTAAACTAAAATACGCTCCTTTGCTTTCATCATAAAAATCATCATAGTTCATTAACATTAATCCAAGAAAAATATATACAACTAAATCAAAGACAATCAGTCCAATACCGATTAATATATTCTTAAACGAAAATATTTTTTTTAATTTATACAATCTTTTATTTCAATAAATTTCTTTCTTCTATATTTTCCTTTTCTGACTATAATTCCAACAGCATTTGTTTTCTCAATCCATTCAGAAACACTTAATGTGAAATTTGCCAATCCTGCCTGCATTTTAAAGTGGTCAGATTCGACCACTTTAAAATTGGGATTGTTTATCTGCTCCCAAGTGCTTAAAAATTCTATTGTATAACGTGTCCTTATCCAGTTTTTAATTATATCTGCCGCACGGCTTTCACTTTCTTTTGCGTTTGCCATATCTGTAAGCGAAATGTAATCTTTTCCCTCAACTGATATAATTGTAATTTCTGTATTTTCTACGTTAATTCTTGACATTTATGCTTTTTTATTATGCTAAGCGATTTAATAAATTTTTCCCTGAATTTACGAATAAATTCCTCCGTTAATATTAATCGTTTCTCCCGTAATATAACCTGATTTTCCGGAAGCCAGAAAGCTTACTAAATCTGCTACTTCTTCTGCTTCGCCAAAACGGTTGGAAGGTATCATTTTTACTAATTCTTTTTGGTCTAAATCTGCCGTCATATCGGTTTTTATAAATCCGGGGGCTACGGCATTTACAGTAACTTTACGTTTGGCTACTTCTTGTGCTAATGCTTTTGTTGCTGCTACCAATGCACCTTTTGCTGCCGAATAATTGGTTTGACCGGGCGTGCCTTTCACTCCTGAAACCGAAACCATATTGATGATGCGTCCGTATTTGTTGCG
>DATGOD010000056.1:0-4145 GCA_035306305.1 Flavobacterium sp. | reverse complement strand
ATGATTGAGAAATTTGTTAAACCGTTTGAAAAATACCTTGTTTAGAGAATATGACTCGGAGAGAAAGTATATGTTTACCTTCTAGTAAACTAAATGATTAACTACTATAAAATACTGGAAATCCCAGACTTTTCGGAGATGCGTGCGATAAAAAAGGCTTATCGTACTTTGTCTAAAAAATATCATCCGGATGTGAACTCAAGTCAGCAGGCACAACAGTATTTTATTGTCGTCAAAGAAGCTTATGAATATTTGTCTGACCCTAAAAACAAGCGGTATTTAGATGCAATATTGGTCAGGCAGAATCAAATTAAAAATCAAGCTGAAACATTTACACCGCCTCATCAAACTTATCGGCAACCACCCAGTATTCAGTATTTTAAAGCAAATACTTCATTTTATACTTTAAATGATATCGTTGTAATAGAATGGCGAGTCGATGGTGCCAAAAGCGTAGAGATTGACTATCTCGGTACGGTAAATCATACCGGAAAGCACGGACTCAAACTCAAGAGATTTGAAGAAGCTTTGGAGGTCAATATGTGCGTAACAGGATTTGATGGACAGTACTATTACCGCAAGTTGGTTTTTAACTATCGCGACCGGAATCCTGCTGTAGAGGCATGGCGACAACAACGAAAAATCAATCCGAATGTCCGGCAAGAACATTTTAAAAAAGAGACAGCTTGGGGCGTTTTTGGCAGAGTGCCGGTCGAAACTTTCCGTTGGCGAATGCTGGTGGCACTCAGTTATTTTGTCCTATTTGTATGGGTGATGTATTGGCAAAAATGGACATCCATTTTTTATTTAGTGCTTATAGTTTATGCTTTTTATATTTGGGTTAATATTTCCAAGCGCTTGCACGATATAAATCTCTCTTGGAGCAAAGCGTTTCTTCCTAACCCTTTGAGCGGAATCCAACAATTATTTTTTCAACAAGGCGTGCGAACTACCAATGATTACGGCCCTTATCGTCCGCCGAAATACCAAAATATCCGTGAGGCTTGTCAAAAATTATGGACAGATTTCAAGAAATGGTCATTATCAACCAAGTTGGCTTTTTCGGCTACTTTATTATCTGTTTTGTGGACTTTAGGTCCTTATTTACAACCTGTCAAACAAATTGAATTTCAATCGGTTAAATTAGGTATTATAGCAGGTGAATATTTACTGGTTTTCGACGAAGAAACGCATGTTCCGATAGATGCAGAGCTATTTTACGAATTACGACAAGGTATATATACCCAAATGGAAGTCAATCAATTCATGTTCACCGACGAAGTAATCACCATCGAGCTATGGACATCGGGGCAAGAACACTACACCGTCTATTTAGGATTCATCGGCAACCATCCTGTACTCTTTTTTATATTGGTTTTTATGTTGATGTTGGAATGGCAACTGATTCAAGGATATGGGCGAATCAACAATCAAGAGCAATTGTCGAGCGTGATGTGGGGTATTACTGTTATGTTACTTATGGCTTGGAAGCTTCTGTAGCTTGAACTTTCGGAGCCTTTTTGTACAACGGAATAAAATAGCTGATAGAATAATTGAACGAGGCACCAATATTGCCACTGAATTTTTCTCCATATCCAGGAATGTACAAATTCTCAAAACCATCGGGTTGTTTTTGATAAATCAAATAGCTGATTCGTACCGAAAAGCCCATAAAAACATTGTTGAAAAGTCGGGTTTTAATACCGCCAACCAAATCCAGCCAATGTGCGTGTAGTCCTGTACTGGTCAAATTCGGATAGATTTCATTTTCCTCAAAATAACCGTCGGTAGTGAATATTTTATAAGAATGTAAGGTTTGCTCATGAAAACTCAAACCATATCGACCGCCCACATAAATCATATTTTCCAAATCCATCCAATTGTTGTGCATATTGTAATCCAAACCAATTTTGAGGTATTGCCCTTTGGTGGTAAAACTCAGTCGGTCTTCGGCTTTGAACATCTCGTCCCGACCCAATTCGGCAGCGATATACACCTTCTTATTCCAGCGATAATCACCGTTAATTTCAAAACCAGTATAATTGTCGTCCCACAGATTTCGACTTAGTTTAAACAAATCTGTTCCAATTCTGAGTCCGTAGCGTTGAGGATACACCGGCGAACTGTCAGCCTCTTGCTCTTGTGCATAAACGCCTAAAGTAGATGAAAGTATAAAGGATAAACTAAAAATATATTTGAACATGAGTCGTGTCGTTAGTGGTTATCGAATTGGTATAATCTATCGTACTGATCCAGCTAGGGAGATATTGAATAGTGTCGTTGTTTGAAGTAATTCTAACCCTTTCAAAAACACTGCGGTATCCACAGGCTTTCGAAACATATTCGCTGGTAGTTTCATACCGAAAATCCAAAATATTAGCACGAGTGATTGTGTCGTTGCCCACCCATTCTTTGAGTTCGACATACCACACCGTATTTTCTTCATACACCTTGAGTGGCAACGAAAACTCCGAGCGATTCAAAAACTCAATCACCGGAATGGTATCTTGATGCACAAAATCCAACGCATAGCAATTAATCATTTGTGCAGTCTTTCGCTCTTCATTATTCAACCGATTATACAATTGAATATTTACCTGAGGCGTATCGACATTCACGCCGCCGCACAAATCATTTTTCTCACAAGAAGTTACCAAAAACGAAAGAAGTATAAGCAAGATGAGGTTTCTTTTTCTCAAAATCATAGATGAAATATTTTGGATGAAAAACAGCTTGATTTTTCGGGGGTAAATATACGCAAAAACAACGAAAGCAAAATTGAGCAAAGGAAAAACTTATAGTTCAATCTATCGTTATAAAATCAGATAAAGACGGAATAAAGTAGTTTGTATAAAAAAAAATATTATTTTTGTGGGTCGATAAGACAAATATTATAATGTTGCCAAAAGAGAATCCTACACATACCAAGGCTTGGAAAAAGTTAGAAAATTATTATCATAACCACCGGTTATCAGTGCAAGATGCTGTGACGACTCGATTGTCAGAAAATGGGTTGTCTTATGATTTTTCAAAGTCATTAATTAGCACCGAAGCGTTTTCGATGCTGCTCGAATTGGCAGAAGAATGCCAATTACCTCAAGCCATTAACGATTTTTTCAGTGGAGAAGCCATTAACGAAACCGAAAACCGGGCAGTATTGCACACCGCTTTGCGTCAGTTTACCACCAACGATTATTTGCCAGAAGCAGTTTATTCAAAAGTAGAAAACGAACGAAATCGCATCAAAGAATTTGTGGAGGAGGTATTATCTGGCAAGCGATTGGCAAGCAATGGAAAACCTTTTCGACATGTGGTAAATATTGGCATTGGCGGGAGCGATTTAGGTTTGCGAATGGCATATCAAGCACTACAACCTTATAAAAAATCCGATTTACAACTACATTTTATCAATAGTATTGACGCACAACAGATAGAGCAATTGTTGTCGAAAATACCTCTTGAAGAAACGCTGTTTGTGGTCGTATCAAAAAGTTTTTCGACCAAAGAAACGCTGTCGAATGCCAAAGTATTTAAAGATATATGCATACAGCAATTAGGTAAAGAAAATTGGCATAAACATTTTGCAGGAGTTACAGTTCATCCTTCAGCAGCAGAAGTATTTGGCATACAGCCTGCAAACACTTTCTTGTTTTGGGATTGGGTTTGTGGTCGGTTCAGTATGTGGAGTAGTGTCGGTTTGGCGTTGGCGTTAGGCTTGGGCTACGATGTTTTTGAGCGAATGTTGAAAGGAGCAGAACAAGCCGATAAACATTTCAAAAATACCCCTTTTCAAGACAATATTCCGGTGCGTTTGGCATTAAACGGAATTGCTTATACCAATTTCTTAGGTGCACAAACTGAAGCGATTTTGCCCTATTCAGAGCGATTGGCTATGATGCCAAGCTATTTGCAACAAGTAGCTATGGAAAGCAACGGTAAACGCATCGACCGAAACGGACAATCAATCAATTATGCCACAGCACCTATTGTTTGGGGAGATTTGGGGAATAATGCCCAGCACTCTTTCTTTCAGCTATTGCACCAAGGCTCGTGGTTGGTTCCGGCAGATTTTATTTTGGTCAAAAAATATGCACACCCTTATCATGAGCACCAATTGCAGTTGGCAGCGAATTGTTATGCACAGG
>DATGOD010000055.1:0-6755 GCA_035306305.1 Flavobacterium sp. | reverse complement strand
ATAGATCTATAGGAAACTTTTTTACAAACCTTATTTCGGGGCTAATTGCTTATTCATTTTTTCCTAAAAAACCTTCAATACAATATAATGAGCTAAAAACAAATCAGTTAGCAATATTCTGATTAATCGAACTCAGGTTATGAATGCTCAACTTGGGTTTCGGGGCAGTCTAATGAATATAATAACCTCACTATATCAAGTATGCCCGACACATTAGGCTATAGATTTGGACTGAATGGCGAATTGTATTTAGTTCATGAAGACCCTACTGATGGCAATAGTTATTGGTACGATTTCGAGAGAATTGATTAAAAAATTTTTAACCTATTTGTTTCTCAATTCTAATAGCTCACTACTAAAATCCCAATTTTAGCCTCTCATCCATAGACATTCAAAACAAAAAAGCCAGACAATCTGTCCGGCTTTTTTCTATTCTTCGTCTTTCATTTCAAAAGTTTCCATGAAAGCAGTGGTATAATTTCCTGCCACATAGTTCGGGTCGTCCATCAGCTGTCTGTGGAACGGAATGGTTGTTTTGATACCTTCAATCACAAACTCGTCTAAGGCTCTTTTCATCTTATTGATGGCTTCTTCGCGGGTTTGAGCGGTTGTAATCAACTTAGCAATCATTGAGTCGTAGTTCGGCGGAATCGAATACCCAGAATACACGTGGGTGTCTAAACGTACACCGTGTCCGCCCGGAGCGTGTAAAGTTGTGATGCGTCCTGGCGAAGGTCTGAAATCATTAAATGGATCTTCTGCATTGATACGACATTCGATTGAGTGCAATTCTGGCAAATAGTTTTTACCGGAAATCGGAGTGCCCGCAGCTACCAATATCTGTTCTCTAATTAAGTCGTAATCAATTACTTGTTCCGTAATCGGATGTTCTACCTGAATACGAGTGTTCATTTCCATGAAATAGAAATTTCGGTCTTTATCCACCAAAAATTCAATCGTACCGGCACCTTCGTATTGAATATATTCGGCCGCTTTTACTGCCGCTTCTCCCATTTTTTTTCGCAATGCGGATGTCATAAACGGAGAAGGGGTTTCCTCGGTCAATTTTTGATGACGACGTTGGATAGAGCAATCTCTTTCAGACAAATGACAAGCTTTTCCGTAAGCATCACCAACAATTTGGATTTCGATATGACGCGGATCAACGATAAGTTTTTCCATATACATACCGTCGTTGCCAAAAGCTGCTGCAGCTTCTTGTCTAGCACTTTCCCAAGCTTTTTCGAGGTCTTCTTCTTTCCAGATTTCGCGCATTCCTCGACCACCACCACCTGCGGTAGCTTTCATCATTACTGGTAATCCGATTTCTTTGGCTACTTGTTTGGCGTGTTCTAAAGAGTCTAACAATCCGTCAGAACCAGGAACTGTTGGTACTCCGGCAGCTTTCATCGTTTCTTTGGCAGAAGCTTTATCTCCCATTCGCTCAATCATTTCTGGAGAAGCACCGATAAATTTGATACCGTGTTCGGCACATATTTTCGAAAACTTGGCATTTTCGGATAAGAAGCCATATCCTGGATGAATGGCATCAGCGTTGGTAATTTCTGCCGCAGCAATGATGTTTGAAATCTTTAAATAAGATTCGCTACTTGATGCCGGACCAATACAAACGGCTTCGTCAGCAAATTTTACGTGCAAACTGTCAGCGTCGGCTTTGGAGTAAACAGCCACGGTTTTGATGCCCATTTCTTTACAAGTACGAATAATCCGTAAGGCAATTTCTCCTCGATTGGCAATTAATATTTTTGTAAACATCTTATTGAAATTTTAAATGATAAACGTTAAATTTTAAACTGGTTTAAAATTTCTATTAAGACGGATCAACTAAAAATAACGGTTGGTCAAATTCTACCGGAGAAGAATCGTCAACCAAAACTTTTACAATTTTACCGGATACTTCAGATTCGATTTCGTTGAATAATTTCATGGCTTCGATTACGCACAATACATCGCCTTGTTTGATATTGCTTCCTACCTCTACGAAAGGAGCTTTGTCTGGCGATGGTTTTCTGTAGAAAGTACCAATGATTGGCGATTTTACTGTAATATATTTATCGTTGTCATTGTTTTCTTGAGTAGCTGTTGGTGTTTCTGCTACTGGGGCAGAAGCGGGCATTGCTGCTGCCATAACAGGTTGTGCAATTGCAGGAGCTTGTTGTATGTAGGTGGTTTCTGTTCCGCCTTCTGTACCTGTTTTGATGGTGATTTTGAAATCATCCATTTCCAATTTTACTTCAGTAGCTCCAGATTTGGCTACGAATTTGATTAAGCTTTGAATTTCTTTAATATCCATTTTTAGAAATTTTATTAGGTTGAATTAACTGTTATATGCCCATTTCAGATAAGTGGCTCCCCATGTGAAACCTCCTCCGAATGAGGCAAAAATTAAATTATCTCCTTTTTTGAGTCTTTTCTCGTAATCGGCAAGCAAAAGAGGTAAGGTTGCCGAAGTAGTATTGCCGTATTTGTGAATGTTCATTAGCACTTTGTCGTCTTCCAGTCCGATTCGGTGGGCAGTTGCATCGATGATTCGCTTGTTTGCTTGGTGTGGTACAAGCCAATCGATATTTTCTTTAGATAGCTGATTTCTTTCCATAATCTTTTCAGAAACGTCAGCCATCCCAGCAACGGCATGTTTAAAAACCGTTTTTCCATCTTGATGAACAAAATGCTGATTGTTTTTTACGGTTTCTTCTGATGCGGGTAATATAGAACCTCCGGCTTCGATCTTTAGGAAATCTCTGCCTGTTCCACTACTTCTGAGGAATTCGTCTTGTAGTCCAAGCCCTTCTTCGTTGGGTTCAAATAAAACTGCTCCGGCACCATCGCCAAAAATGATGCAAGTAGCTCTGTCTTCGTAATTAATGATTGAAGACATTTTATCTGCACCGATGACCAAAACCTTTTTGTATCGACCTGACTCAATATAAGCAGCTGCGGTGGACATAGCGTATAAAAAGCTTGAACAAGCAGCTTGTAAATCATAGGCAAAAGCATTGACGGCTCCAATCTGTGTAGCCACAAACACGCCTGTCGCTGCCACTGGCATATCTGGCGTTGCTGATGCAAGGATGAGCAGGTCAATTTCCTCAGGATTAAGGTTTTTCTTAGCGATTAAGTCTTGTGCGGCTTTAATGGCTAAATATGAAGTACCTTCTCCTTCTTCTTTTTTTAGAATCCGACGTTCTTTGATACCCGTTCTGGTTGTAATCCATTCGTCATTGGTATCAACCATCGTTTCCAGAATTTGGTTTGATAAAACATATTCCGGAACGTATTTTCCGACAGCAGTAATTGCTGCAGTTACTTTTGTCATAGAACTATCTTGTTATCGTTAGTTTGTATTCAGAGTCGAAATTACGAAAAAAAATACAAATGATTGTTTTTTCGATTGATTTTTGTGTTTTTTGATTGTTTCATATAAAAAAACTCTCGACAAATGACTCCGTCGAGAGTTGGTTTTTTTACATACAATGCAATACTTATGCTTCGGCTTCTGCCTCAGTTTTGTCAATAACTACTTGTCCTCTGTAGTATAATTTTCCTTCGTGCCAATGTGCTCTATGGAACAAATGTGCTTCTCCGGTTGTTGGGCATGTAGCGATAGTTGGAGCTACTGCTTTGTAATGTGTTCTTCTCTTATCTCTTCTTGTTTTAGAAGTCTTTCTTTTAGGATGTGCCATAATTTGTATTATTTATCCGTTAATAGTTGTTTTAATTTATCCCATCTTGGGTCTGTCTCTGATTCTTCTTCGTTATCAGATTGATCATCATCTTCAAAATCATCTTCCGGTTGATAATCAAGATATTCTAATGCTTTTGATTCTAATGTGCCGTCCAATACACCGGGGTGTATCCTTTTTGTAGGCACAGACAACAGTATCGATTCGTAAATATATTGTGCTACAGATAATTGATATTCTTCGTAGGGCAATATGAGAATTTCGTCGTGATCGTCGTTGTATTCTTCTCCGAATTTTACAATCATTTTTAATGTGCCTTCTATCGGTTGTTCAAACTCTTCGTTGGTCAAATCGCAATAGACCAAAACAGTTCCTTTTTGAAAAAGGTTGAGTTCGAGCATCGTTTCTTTCTTGTCGATTTCAACCAGACAATGCACATTCAATGCTTGAAATTCGTGGTAATCAAATAAGTCTAAGAACTCTCTATCAATCTGATATTCAAATTGATGTTTGCCGAGCTTGAGCCCCAAAAACGGGATTAGATAATCTTTTAAACTGGACATAACCATCTATTTGAGCGTGCAAAGATAAAAAACTTTTATTATTATATACAAAAAATAAGGTTTTTTATTCTTTTCGGCTGTTATTGTTTATTTTTAAAGGGTTTTTCTTGCTTTCTTCATAAGCAACCCGATTGTTGTAAATATCAATTGCTGCATAAACAGCTTCTCTAAACGAGCTAAAATCGGCAATTCCTTTTCCTGCGATGTCAAAAGCCGTTCCGTGGTCAGGAGAGGTTCTAATTTTATCTAATCCGGCAGTAAAATTCACTCCTTTTCCAAAAGATAAAGTTTTGAAAGGCACTAATCCTTGGTCGTGATAACAAGCTAATACGCCGTCAAACTTTTCGTGTAAGGCAGAGCCGAAAAATCCATCTGCCGGAAATGGACCAGAAACCAAATAACCGTCTTCAAATAATTTTTCTACAGTTGGTTTGATAATGGTGTCGTCTTGGTCGCCAATTACACCGTGATCGCCATTGTGTGGATTTAATCCTAAAATAGCAATTCGCGGTTTTAAAATATTAAAATCTTGTATCAGGCTGTGATGTATTATTTTTACTTTTTCCGTGATTTTTTGCGGCGTGATGTGTGCTGTTACTTCGCTCAAAGGTAAATGTTCTGTGAGTAATCCTACCCGCAATCCGCCATTAACCATCAACATCAACGCTTCGCCATCCAATTCTTGATTGAGGTAATCAGTATGCCCCGGAAAGTGAAATTTATCTGATTGCACATTGTGTTTATCAATAGGAGCGGTAACCAACACGTCTATTTTTTCGTCTTTCAACGCTTGCGTTGCTGAGGTAAAAGACTCGATAGCATAACCTCCAACAATAGTGTCGCGTTTGCCAAAATTAATATCTACAGGTTCGTTCCAAGTATTAAAGATATTAAATTTGCCGTGTTGGATTCTATCCAATTGATCGGTATAGACAAAATTAGTTTTGCTTCTCAAATATTTTTTGATGAATGTAAACACTCTGCTATTTGCAAACAATACAGGTGTGCATAGTTCAAGCATTCGCATGTCTTCAAAAGTTTTGAGGATGATTTCTGGTCCAATCCCATTCATGTCTCCTACAGAAATGCCGACTATAATTTTTTCTCTTGTTTTTACCATTGCATTTGGCTGATTATTTGCTACTTTTGAACAAAGTTAAAAAAAATATTCGAAAAATGTTTACAGGTATCATAGAGTCTTTTGGGAAAATTGTAAAAACTTCGGCGGATAAAGGTAATTTACACTTGTGGATTGAAGCTGATTTTACAGGCGAATTGAAAATAGACCAAAGCGTTGCACATAATGGTATTTGTTTGACTGTTGTGGCTATCGAAGGGAGTGTTTTTCAGGTAACGGCGATTGAAGAAACAATCAATAAAACGACGATTGACGAATGGAAAACAGGACAAAATGTTAATCTCGAAAGAGGGATGTTGCTGACCGAAAGATTGGACGGACATATTGTTCAAGGGCATGTGGACCAAACTGCTGTTTGCGTGGATGTTCAGCCACAAAATGGAAGCACTGTTTTTACGTTTGAATATGATGCCGACAAAGGTAATGTAACCATAGAAAAAGGCTCAATAACCGTTGACGGAACCAGCTTGACGGTGGTTAATTCGGGCGAAAATACTTTCAGCGTGGCGATTATTCCTTACACTTTAGAACATACATTGTTTAAATCGTATCAAAAAGGCAGTCGCGTGAACCTCGAATTTGATGTTGTTGGGAAATATGTAGCCCGATTGATGAAGAAGAATTAACCGAAATTTAATTTACATAACCAAAAAACCTACCAGTTGTAAGTTTCTACTGTAAGATAAAGTGGAAAGCTAAAAGGAGCTTTTATTAATTTGCCATTATCATCTTTCCCAATCGCCATTGTATTAAAGGAAGGGAATATAATGTTTATGTCTAATGATGCGGGTTCTTTTTTGTTGTATGATTCGATAGCAATAAGATCAAATAACAGAGCTACTTTCTTTATGTTTGAGTCAATATAAATATTCTTATCTTCAAGGTTTATTTTAAACCAACCTGTTTGCTTGTCAATTATATTAAAGATGATTGGCGAATGAACAATAGGTTTGTCATTTTCAATATCATAAAGTTGGATTTTTACAGATGCTTTTTTATAACTGTTTCCTGCTATATGTAGATGTGCAGACAGTACTTTGCTCAAGCCTTTATTATTGATTGTAATGCCGGTATTGTCAGTTATATCTAATTGCTCTGATGTGTGTTTAATATCTTCAAGATGCCAACCGCTAAATCCTCCCTGCATTTTCCCTGACCCTTCTTTTGTCTGACCATACGTTCTGATTTTGGTTTTGGCATTTTCAGGGATAATGTATAATTCGGGTAAAATTTCTGCGTTTAGTTCCAGCAAAATATCCGAATTATCATTTAATTCTGAAGAATGAATTTCTTTGTAGAAATATCCCAAAGCCTCGATTTGCAACAGATAATCGTTGTTTTTGTCCAAAT
>DATGOD010000054.1:0-26665 GCA_035306305.1 Flavobacterium sp. | reverse complement strand
CAATCAACTTATTTTTTATTTTTGGTAACAAAAAAAGCAACTCCGAATAGAGTTGCTTCCATAATTATTAGCTAATCAGAATTATTTTACAATTAATTTTCTGGTAGCTGTTTTTCCGTCTTGTTTGATTTGCATCATATATACACCTGCGTTAAGTGCAGAAACATTTACAGATTGGCTTACGTTGGCTTTCAAAACAGTTTTTCCTAACAAATCTGTAATAACGATATCTTTGTTAGACAAGCTGTTAGAAACTACATTTACCATATCAGTTGCCGGGTTTGGATAAATACTCAACCCTTCGATACTGTTGTCTTTTACTGAAGTTGGTTGCCCCAAGTGTATTATAACATTATCAATATATAACTCACTTCCTCCGTTATAGTTTCTAAAAGAAGGTCTTAAGACTGTGGCTCCTTCAGGTGCCGTTGAAGTGATACTCATTTGTGTCCATTCAGATGCTGAGTCTTCTATATAAGTAGAAATTTGGAAAGGATCATCCGTCACAGACATCGCCCCTTCTTCATTTCTCCATTGTCCCCAAAATCTAAATAGTGCTGTTTCTGCTTTATACCAAAAAGTTACGGTATAAGTTTCTCCTGCTTCAACCTCAATATCAGACATACTTATATTTTGTCTCCCCGCAATTGCTTTTACAGATACGTTTCCTCCTTCAGCAGCATCTCCTTCAACTCTAGATACAAGTTCTTCATCTAATTCAGTCGGTGTAAAAAACCATCCCTCTGGTGATTCTGTTCCATCTGTCCATGCTTCTAAATCTCCATTTACATTCAAAGCTTCTTGAGCTTGAACGGTAAAAGCCATAGCTACAATGGCGATTGCTGTGTAAAATTTTTTCATAATCTTTTTGTTTTAATTTTGCTCTGCAAAGTTACAAATATTCTCTTTATTTATTTTCTTCTAATATCAAGAAATCGTTAACTACTTCAACACCAATTTTCGGGTTACAGTTTGTTTTTTCTCTGTAACTCTAATCAAATACACTCCTGGTTTTAGGTCTTCTAGCTGTAAAACTACCCGTTCTGTGTCGGATTGTGTAGCATACACTTTTTTGCCGAGCAAATCGAACAATTCAACCTGTTTGGTGCTATTTGACGATGTCGAAACTACAACCTGCTTGTCGGTAACCGGATTAGGATAAATTTGCAATCCTTCAATCTGATTGTCTTTTTGGTTATCTTTCAGTTGATTTTGAGCGAATCCGCTTAGGTTTATCGTCAAAAACAGGATAATTATAAAGAGATACTTTTGCTTCATAGTAAATAAATTGTAGGTAAATATACAAAATATATTTCAAAATTAATGCCAAAAAAAATCACCTGCCACAATTGACAGGTAATTTTAGAATTATTTATGAAAAAAGTATTACAATCCGGCTGTCCATCCATTTGCCCAAGCTGGTACATCTGCTCCGTTTCCGGCCCCGGTTGCATTAGCATTTTCAGTATAAATACCTTCTGCTGTTGCATTAGCTGGCGTAGCTATATCTTCAAATCTAACATTTGTAGCTTTTAACTCTGTCCCGACATAACCTGCTGATAAATCTGGTGCAGCTTGAACGTCAAAGCCTGTTCCCCAGTTTTTCAACACTACATTATCGAACTGAGCTTTTGTTCCAACTCTTAATTTCAAAGCTTGGTTTTCTTCTCCATTATTTCCACCTACCAAAGTTAGGTTTTTAATCGTTGGATTAGAAATTGGTGTAGCGGCTTCGTTACTATCGTTATTATCCGCTTCGATTCCTCTGTTTCCCGGATTAGAACGGAAACCATACCAATTTTCTCCTCCACCGGTCCACCCTTGCGTCCAGTCGAATAAATCATCTCCTACTTCTGGAGCTGCGTTATAAACTACTAAGTGATTGGCTTGTACAGTTCCTCCGAAAAATTCAAAACCATCATCTGAACCTTCGTAAGATTGCACATAATCAATTGTTGTTCCGCTACCTACACCAAACATCGAAAATCCGTTAAATTCTTTCTCTGCATTGTAGGCATATCCAGAATATTCAATTCTCAAATATTTGATAGAACCTGAGTTATCGTTGACGTCTGAACCTCCGTAAGTTAAATCAGATACTTCAGCAGAGGCTGTTTCTCCTACGTTGATTGGAGCTCTACCGCAAAGCACCAATCCTCCCCAAGAACCTGGAACATGTGTAGTTGCAGTCATTACCACAGGATTTGTAGCTGTACCTTCAACAAAGATTTGTCCGCCTTGTCCTACTGCAATATAGCGAATTTCATCGTTACTTGAAGCAAGGTCTGTAGCTTCAATTTTTACTCCTGCTTTGATAGTCAATTTTCCTCCGTTGGCAACAATTAGTTTTCCGGTTAATTTGTAGGTTCCGTCTGATAAAGTAACGTGGTCTCCATTTCCGATTGTACCTTTAAGGTCATCTCTGTTTACTGTAAAATTTCCTTGACCAGGCTCCTCTGTAGGATTGTCGTCTTTGTCATCACAAGCAACGAAAGCTGTTGCAAATGTAACCGATAATAATGCCAGGCTAAATAGTCTAAAAATTGGCTTTTTCATTGTTTTCTGTTTTTATTAATTGTTTGTACAAATTTGATTATAAATATTTTAAGTGATGTTATGCGAGTGTAACGAAATTATTATCTATAATAAAATCATTACACTCCAATGTTAATTTAAAATGTATATTTTACTCCAAGTCCGAGGAACATTCCTCTTTTATATTTGATTGCATCTACATCGCCGGATGCATTTTCCTGCACTCTTCTAAACTCTGGATTAAGCAAGTTTCTGGCAGATAAATCAATCGCAATATTTTTGGTTACTTGAGTTTTCAACACAAAATCAAGTGTTCCCATTCCTTTATCTACCAAATTTCCTTTTTGCTGTACGCCCAAAGCATACAAACGGTCAGAATAATGTGCGTAAGAAACTGTTGCAATCAAGCTACGGCCTTCGCTCCATTCTTTGGTGTAAGAAACGTCTGCGTTAACCAACAAATCTGATGCTCCGGTAAATGATGAACGTTCGTCAGTAAGATTCGTGTTTATTCTTCCGTTGGTTTCACGTTGAATTTTTTCTCTGTCGATTTCTTGGTCTGTTTTCATATACGATACATTCAAACCTGCAGAAAGGTTGTTGGTATATTCACCTCCGAAACTTGCCAATCTTTTCTTGATTTCAAATTCTGCTCCGTAAGCATACCCTTTGTCGCCGATGTTTACCCAAGTAATATCGTTGGTTGAAGATGCCATCGTGATTTCGTTGATTGGGTCTTGAATATATTTTCCGAATGCAGTAACCGAAATGATTTCATCATTCATCGGGAACATTTCCCATTTCAAATCAACATTATAATTTTGCGATGGGTACAAATACGGGTTACCCACTTTAACTTCGGTTACATCTTCATAAATGAACAGCGCTCGCTCTTTGAATTGTGGCAAAGTATAAGTTTTACTTGCCGCCAAACGTAAGTTTTGCACCGGATTGATTTCGTATTTCAAAGACAAACTTGGCAAAAATTCATTTCGTGAGAAAGTGTTTGCATCACCCGAAGCATCTAATTGCGTTTGCCAATCAACCATTTGCTCAATTCTTTCATAACGCAACCCGATAACTGAGCTTAATTTATCAGACAAACGATATTCCAAATTCGCAAATCCGGCGTGGATATTTTGCTCTCCAGAATAAGTTTGTGGCGTCATTCCGGCATAAGATTCTGTGCGGAACAATCCGTTGGCATAATTTTGTGTATTAAAAAACGCATCTAAATCATTCGGGTTAATATTGGTTTGTGCCAATCCGTCTCCAGATACTCGGAAATTAAACTGAATGGCTTCAAAATCTCTTTTTTTCATTCGTCCGTTGTATCCTACACTCAAATTCCCTTTGGCATCGCCATATTCATCAACACCTAATTGATAATTCAAGGCTACATTTGCCGCAAGTTCGTCTTCTTTCAAATTTTGGAAATAACGATGATTGTCTGTTATCGTATTTTGTGCCAAACGGTAAGTGTCTGCTACAAGGTCATGATAAAGTTTATTTTGCATTCTGTCCGGCATATCACTTTTCACCGTGTTGTAAGCAACTGCCCAATCCAAACCTAATTTATCATTCAACTGATGTGTACCCAAAAGTTGGTTGATAAGCACCGTGTTTTGTGTAAATGTTCCTCGTTGAACGATGTGTGTGTCGTTTTCGCCTCCTTCAAAATCACGGTCGTATCCGGTGTAAATATCTCTCGACAAATCAGATGAATTTACATACAAAAGATTGTAAGCCAAGCTGTGATTGTTGTTGATATGATAGTTGGCATTAAACATACCTGTTGTATTGGTAGTATGCGAAAATTGCTCTTGATGGAACGATTTTAGTTTTGCCCCTTGCACATTCACACTTTGATTGAGCCCTTCTCTGGATTGAAAACCATTGTCAAAATTAACAGTGGCAAACAAATTTAATTCGCCTTCTTGCCCAATATAGAACGATTTTCCGGCTTTTATACCAAAGTTTCCACCAACTGGTCCGGCACTTTTCGGATTCAAACTATTTTCAAAACTATAACTTGTCAATGGATTGGAAGGAACACCGTAAGAAGCATATCCTAATGAACTTGGCCCTTGTGGCAACAAAAAGTCGCTACCGCTGCTTGTAGCATTGGTATTGATTTTGGCCCCCAAATCTATTTCTAATAAACTATTGTCTTGAAAATCTTTGGAAAGAATATCTACGTTGGCTCCACCAAAATCTCCAGTGTTTGAAGCACTAAATGTTTTATCAATAGAAATATATTCTACAATGTCTGTAGAAAAAAGTTCGAGATTTACATTCTTTTTCTCTGGGTCGTTAGACGGAACCGGTAAACCATTCAAGGTAGTAGAGTTATATCTGTCGCCCAAACCACGCACATATACGCTATTGCTACCTTCTTGTTTAGAAATTCCTGAAGTTTTGGCAACCGCCGAAGCTACATCACTCACCCCTTTTCTTGACAATTCCTGTGCACCGATTTCTTGTTTAATTTCCAACGACTTACGTTGTTCGTTTAACAACACGCTTTCATCGGCCTTGTTGCTTTTTACCTGAATAATCAATTGTTCCAAATCATCATCTTCTGGCGAAAGTTCGAATATCAAATCGTTAGTTGGCTCAGTGATGGTTTCGGACACGGAAAGATAACCTATGTATTCAACAGCCAACTCGGCAGGTAAAGTTAAGGTTAAAGAAAAAGTTCCGTCCTCTGCGGTTTCAACACCGATTTCTTGTTCAGCAACGAATACAGTAGCGTAAGGCAAAGGTTCGCCCGTAATGTAATCAGTTACTTTCCCTTTGATTCTCATTGTGTTTTGAGCAAAAACATTGCCTGAACAAAACAACACAATCATTAATAATAAAATTCTCATACTTACTTGTTTAAAACTTCGGCAAAGAAAACAAGTGTATGTAAATAAGATGTTAGTCCCTATTTAAGGAAATGTAATGATAATATAATGTAGTTTAATTTATTGTAAATTTCTAATAAAAGATTTTATCAGTCGGATATCGAGCACCTAATTATAAGGAAAATCTTTCATTTTAGCCGAAAACCATTATTAATGGCGGTATTTATATTTCGTTAATTAGACGTTGTATAATTTCACAATCTTTTATTACCCAAATTATGTCATAGCTCCCAGAACCATCTCCACATTTTTGTCTTATAAATGTCATTTTTCCTTTCGTGTACGTTTTAAATCGTTCATTTTTTAAACTTGAATAATTTCCTTCTATAAAGGAAACGTTATATAAATCATTATAATATTTTTCATCAACTTGTATAGATTTATCTTTACAATGTATATACATTCTTTTGACACTAAAAGAATCTTCAATCGGTGACTCTAAGCCAAATATTAGTTTTTCTTTACTAAATCTTGAAGTTCTTGCATTAATTATTTCAAAAGACAAATATTCGCTTTCATCGTGATTAATGTTTTCAAATTTATTAATCTCCGATTTTAATATAAACCCATTTATGAAATCTACAGATTTATTATTGGTTTCAGGATTAATCTGAACTTCTGCCCATTCATCATTTATTTCTAGATTCTCAACAATAAAGAAACCCTGATATTTATTTAAATTATAGACAATTTCAGAATCTGCTGATGGTTCAAAAAAAACGGGAGATTTATCATTTCTAATTATAGCTATATCTTGTTTTTGTCCAAATAATAATAATTGTCCAAAAAGAAATATTAATGTAAAAATTGATTTCATCATCTTTCCTAAATATTGCCACTAACATTTTCAGGTTTATTGTTTCACATAAAAATCTAACAAAAACCGTTTTCTGCAACTAAGTTAATTAAAAAAGTGAAAGAAAAAAATCACTTCTTACTTTCATTCAGCAAACGCTTCATAATCGCCCATTGTCTTAGCGTATCACGAGATTCTAATGCAGGATAACCCAACATCGTTTTGCCAGCTTCTACGTCGCCTGTTATGCCAGAACCCGCACCAATAACAGCTCGATCGCCAATTGTTGTGTGGTCTTTAACAGATGCACTACCTCCGATAATCACGCCGTTACCCAATTTTACCGAGCCAGCCAAACCGCTGTTTCCTGCCATAATACAAAACATTCCCAACTCGCTATTGTGTCCTATCTGTACTAAATTATCAATTTTACATCCATCGCCAACAATGGTTGAACTAAACTTACCACGATCTATACAAGTATTAGCACCAACCTCTACTTGATTACCAATCACTACATTGCCAATTTGAGGAATTTTAACCAACCCTCGCTCGGGGCAAGGAGAAAAACCAAAACCATCAGCACCAATAGTCGCATTGGGATGAATAATACATTGATGTCCAATTTCTGAACGCTCGCGAATCACTGTCCCCGACCAAATCACGGTTTGCTTGCCGATGATACAATCATCAAAAACAGTAACATTTGGATACAAAACCGTTCCGTCGCCGATTTCGGTTCTTGGCCCAACATAACAACCTGCACCGATTTTTACACCACTTCCTATTTTTGCCGTATCATCAATCACTGCTGTCGGATGAATATCTGTTGCGAATTGAGGCATTGGCGGAGCAAATAATTCTAAAACAAGAGACATCGCCAAATCAGCATTTTCTACTTGAATAAACGCTCGATTTTCGCCGGGTTCAATAGAAATATCTTTATTGACAATGGCTACACAAGCTTTGGATGTGCTCCACAATTTTTCGTATTTTTTATTTCCGATAAAGGATATATCAGACTTTTTCGCTCGTTTCAAATCTTCGGTAGCGGTAATATTTTGGGCGGTTGATCCGATAATGATTCCTTTTAAAATATCATTAATTTCAGAAATAGTGTACGATTTCATTATGATTGATTTTTGTTTTAGTTTTCAAATAAAGTATAATAACTTTGATTTTCCTATTTTTATTTTGTAAATATTAAAAAAATATCTTTAAAAAATTAAATGATAAGATTCAATACTAACAAAATAGCTGTTCAACATATAATGAAATATTGCGTTTATCCGAAATTATTTTTATGAAAAGTGATATTGCCTAAATTACCTCTTCCGAAAATTTTTCCATCAATCGTATCATTTTTTCCTGCACTTCGTCAAAGGTTAATTTGTCTTTGGTTTGATACAAAAACATCAAGGCATAAGATTGATTTAAACAGGGCAACGAGGCTTTATTCAATCGATAAGTTTCTCTTAAAAGTCGTTTGTAGCGATTGCGATCAACGGCTTTTTTGAAATATCTTTTAGATACAGACACGCCAACTTGATAAGGCTCATCGGCGTCTGAGACTGGTACAAACACCAACCGCAACGGGTATTTAGACACTGATTTGCCTTCCGAAAAAAGCAAATCAATGTGTCTTTTCTTTTTAAGTTTTTCGCTTTTCGGATAACCGTAAGCTTTTGTCGTTGGTTTCAAATTGTGTTTCTGATTAATCAAACGTTATCTCGAAGCTGTCATATTAGCCGGATTCAAATATTCATCCAACTGTTCTTTGGTCAGCAAGTTTTCTTCCAACACCAATTCATAAACGCTTCTGCCGGTTTCCAACGCTATTTTGGCAATACGCGTACTTGCTTTATAACCAATATAAGGATTGAGAGCGGTTACTATGCCGATACTGTTTTTGACTTCTTTTTCCAAATGTGCCGCGTTGGCAGTAATACCGTCAATACATTTTTCTCTCAGCGTGAGCATACCGTTTGTCAAATATTTGATAGACTCCATAATAGACAAGGCAATCACCGGTTCCATCACATTGAGTTGCAATTGTCCGGCTTCGGAAGCCATAGCCACCGTCAAATCGTTGCCCATTACTTTGAAACAAATCTGATTGACTACTTCCGGAATCACCGGATTTACTTTGCCGGGCATGATGGACGAGCCGGGTTGCATCGGCGGTAAATTGATTTCATAAAGTCCGGTTCTTGGCCCGGAACTCAGCAATCGCAGGTCGTTACATATTTTTGATAGCTTTAAGGCTAATTTTTTTAAGGCAGACGAATAATCCACAAAAACGCTGGTATCTGAAGTAGCTTCAACCAAGTTTTCTGCCAAAACAATCGGTTCACCGGTAATCTGTGCGATTTTTTCCACACACAATTCAGCATAACCTTTCGGAGCATTCAATCCGGTTCCGATAGCAGTTGCTCCCATGTTTACTTCTAAAAAGCGAAAACTGACTTCCTGCAAATTTTTGACTTCTTTCTTGAGCATATAGGCAAAGGCTTCAAACTCTTGCCCTAACGTCATCGGAACGGCATCTTGCAACTGCGTGCGTCCCATTTTAATGACTTCGCGGAATTCAGCTGCTTTTTTGTCAAAGGCAAAATACAATTTTTCCAACGCATCAATCAATTGCTTGTTTTGTTCAAAAAGCGTTAATTTCAGTGCTGTCGGATAAGCATCATTCGTCGATTGAGATTGATTCACGTGGTCGTTGGGCGAACAATATTTGTATTCTCCTCTACCCTTGCCCATTTTTTCGAGAGCAATATTGGCAATAACCTCGTTGGCAGCCATATTCACTGATGTTCCGGCTCCACCTTGCATCATGTCTATCGGAAATTCTTCGGTGTGCTTGCCGTCAATCAATTCCTGCGAAGCATCGGCGATGTAATTGAAAATCTCTGTGGGCAACAATCCCAATTCGTGATTGGCTTGTGCTGCTCCTAATTTAACTACGCCCAATGATTTAACAAACAAAGGAAATTGCGACAACTCGAAAGAGGATATTTTGAAATTGTTGATAGCTCGTTGTGTTTGTACTCCGTAGTAAGCTTTGGCGGGTACTTCTAATTCTCCTAACAAATCTGATTCTTTTCTCATGTGTACTGATTTTGCTAAATGAAGTATAAAGGTAGGGATTTTTTTGATTTAAATCGGATTATGCTCGGTTGATTTTCTTCGAAAAAAATATAACAAACGCCTCTGAAAGCGAGGCGTTTGGTTTTTATAAAAGTTATCTTTTAATTAAGTTTCACAAAATCGTATGTACCAAAAGGCAAATGCAATGTGGTTTTGGTAGGTGCTGTTTCTCCATATTCGGTATCATACCAGTTAGGGTCCATGCCTTGCAAAGCAGCTTGGGTAAACTCCAACCGCAATGTAGGCTGGTTTTGTGCATTCATATACACATGCATACGAAAAAACAAATCTGTAAAAGCCCGGTTATCATTATCCGGTTCTTGATAATACATTTTTATCCTTTGCTCCGGAACAGTACAATTATAACAGTTGCCTTCATTATTAAACAACCGTACTCCATCATAAATATAATATTCAGACATATAATCTTTGGTTTGATTGACTGAAGGCACCGTATTCATTACCTCTACATTATTCTTTAGTATTCGCATACCGCCTACCAAAATATCTTTCTTAAAACTCCCCGAAGAAAATGTCCTCATAATAGACTTCTTGACAAAACGTATTTGTATCTTTAGATTACCCGACTCATATTGCCAGTTGCCTAAATATTGGTCAAAATATCCTTGGGTATCTTTAAAATAATATCCATTATCTCCATAAGAAATATTTTCAGGGTAGTCATATAAATCTACTGTGGTGTAACTTTGTGCCCGTACTGTGATTGTAAACAACGCTACAATCATTAATAAAAATATCTTTTTCATATCATTTTAGTTTATAGTTGTGTACTCCTACACCAACACCCAACAAATATACCAAACGCCTCTGAAAGGCGAGGCGTTTGGTTTTCATAAAAGTTGTATTTTAATTAAGTTTCACGAAATCGTAGGTGCCAAAAGGCAAGTGCAAAGTGGTTTTGGTAGGTGCTGTTTCTCCATATTCAGCATCATACCAGTTTGGGTCCATGCCTTGCAAAGCAGCTTGGGTAAATTCCAACCGCAATGTAGGCTGGTTTTGTGCATTCATATACACATGCATACGAAAAAACAAATTTGTAAAAGCTCGGTTATCATTATCTGGTTCTTGATAATTCATCTCTATCCTTTGCTCCGGAACCGTACAATTATAACAGTAACCTTCACTATTAAATGAACGTACTCCTCCATAAATATAATATTCAGACATATAATCTTTGGTTTGATTGACTGAAGACACGGTATTCATTACCTCTACATTATTCTTTAGTATCCGCATACCGCCTACCAAGATATCTGTCTTATAACTTCCTAAATAATTATTTATTATGATTGTTTTTTTTACAAAACGCATTTGTATTTTTAGGTTGCCCGACTCATATTGCCAATTACCTAAATATTGGTCAAAATAGCCTTGGGTATCTTTAAAATAATATCCATTATCTCCATAAGAATTAGAAAATTCATCTGGGTAATCATATCTGTCAACTGTAGTATAGCTTTGTGCGTTTGCTATAAATGTAAACAAAGCTGTGATTGTTAATAAAAATATCGTTTTCATATCGTTTTAGTTTATAGTTGTGTATTGTATTTCTTCGTTATTTAGCGTAACCCTTTGCCAAGAACCATTAAACTGTCCTCCGTTTGAGTCTAAAAAATAAAGGTTTAATTCTAATTTATATTTCTTCATAACCTCCAATAAGGCTTTTTCATAGGCTTTTTTCTTGTCTGATATAGCTGAGAAATGTAAAATACGTTTGTATTTGTCTTTCAACTCTTCTCCCATATTTTTCCATTGTGGTTTAGTTGGAGCCGGAAAAACCTTGCTTTGGGTATTTGTCCTTGTAAAATCGCTATATCTTTCAGAAATATTCTCATGGGTAACATCATTGGGCAACATTACCACATAAGCACCATATTGGTTTACCACACCCATAAAAGCTTCTGAGGGTTTGCGGTCGGGTGCTTGTGCAGAAGTATTCACAAATTTAAAAATGGCTGCCAAATCAGTGGCTGTAAAAAGCGGCATAAGTGGATCTTCTCCATCGGAACCATAAAAATGAGAGTGAAAAATACCATTCATGTGATAAGAGGCTTTATTTGCATCAATCATTCTATTTTGTCCTGAAGGATTGGGTAAGTCCTCTTGTGTAATTTTCTTATATACTCCATTTACAGTTTCGAACCGATATGCTCTTCCTAATTCTTTGGTCAGGCTTAAATTTGATCTAAAGTACTGTAATTCCCCTTTGAGATCTCTCGAAATCGCTTTAAGGGTTTTAACGTTTTGGTTGTTTAAACCAATATTGACCTCTGCAAAACCTCCTCCTATCAATACAAGATCGCCATGTTTTTTAACAGGTAATCCTTTAATAGGATTAGTTGGTTCTGGAGCGGTACCTGGATGTCCACCTATCGGATTAGGAATTCCACCTCCACCGCCCGGTCTCGCTGGCGGAGTATCATAACAATCTGAAAAATCCATAAATGACATAGGAGGTTTGGCTCTAGTGCTTCTATCTGTATTTCGACAACCCGGTTGTCCATAATCTCTACCGCATTTCTTACATGGTTCGGATGGATAAGAAACCTCTTCTACACAATCTGACAAGTTCTTCATTTCATAAAAATAAGAAGGATAAACCCCTTCTGATGATGAGGTTCTTTTTAACCCTTCAGAAAAACTATACGCAATATTTTCATAAATATCTTCTATATCATTTAACGGAATAAACCCTAAAACATTTAAAATTGAATTTGGATTCTTGATAAACGCATCAAAAGGAATTTCTGTAAAATCATAGCGGTACAATATTACATAGTAATTCTTATAGTCCAAAGAATAATACATCAGATTATAGAGTACCTTTGGATTGTCTTTAGCATCTTTTTCTTCATCGCCAATCACAACGTGATAAGTAATGGCGTGCATTCCTTCCGATTCAAAAACCTGAACATAATCTAAATCAATATAAACCGGTACTGACCCAGACGACGACATAACTGTTTTGTCGCTACTTTCGTGTTTAAAATCATTTTTCAAAATAGTCCCCAGATTATTGCCAGCATATTTATCCATCAATTCCTGTTGGCTCATTACAGATGTTTTGCCTTGCATAACATCTTCGGTTAGTTCGTCTTTTTGCTCGTAATAACCGTCATCCTGCTGACAACCAATTACGGTTAGCAACAGCAAACATACTCCAAATAGCTTCATAGCCCTTTTTTTAACCTTTTCCATTCTTTTTCTGCTTTTAAAATTAATACTTTTTTCTTTTCCAGAATAATTCTTTCATAACTATCTGATACAAAAAAAAAAACGGCTGCAAATAAGCCGTTAATTTTTTAACATACAAATTATTTCATTGCGATAATTTTGCGTATTTTCGCAATAAACACTTCCTTGCTATGGAAAAAGAAAAACTAATCAAAGTCCGTAAAGAAAAAGGATTTTCTCAGCAGGCTATGGCTGAAAAGCTATATATGGACGTATCTAACTACAATCGGCGAGAAAAAGGCAATGCCAAAATTTCGTATGAAGAATGGAAAAAATAGCGCTAATTCTCGAAACTTCGATAGAGGATATTTATGAATCTGATGAAGGACACATTGTTATTTTCAGAGATAATTCTATCAGAAATTACAATGGAACAAACAACGTTTATTCCGTCCCTGAGCATTTGTTAGAGATTCAAAGAAAATATATCGAAAAATTAGAAAAAGAGCTTGAAGAGCTTAAAAAGCAGCGGGCATAAATTTCGTTTGTAACGTATAAAAAACATATCGGGAAGAAAATCAACAACAACTTTCTTCCCGATATTTAGAGTCTGTTTAAAATTTGTCTAATAATTTGTTTATGCTTCTTTTGGGTCATATAGGCGTTAAATTTTAAAACGATAGCTCTGCTATCCTTTGAAAATTTGCCTTTTTCTGCCTCAAAAATAACCTATAAACATTTTTACCATACAAATTAAACAGGCTCTTATTCCAATGATAATTATTTCTACAAAACTTCTACGGTCAATCCGTCGTCGGTTTTTTCTACTTTTGCTAACTTATTTGCGGTCAAATCTTTGATTGCTTTGTCCCATTTTTTATTAGACAATCCAGATTCGTTTTTCAGATTTTCCAAAGTGGTATTGCCCAAAGATTGTAACAATTCAAAAACAACTTTGGCATCGTCAGAAATTTTCGGCAACTGTTTTTCCGGTTTCATTTGTGGAAAAAACAACACCTCTTGGATTGATTCGTTGTTGGTTAAAAACATGATTAATCTGTCCATACCAATTCCTAATCCTGATGTTGGCGGCATACCAAACTCTAAAGCTCGCAAGAAATCTTGGTCGATAAACATGGCTTCGTCATCGCCTTTTTCGGATAACTTCAATTGCTCTTCAAACCGTTCTCTTTGGTCGATTGGGTCGTTCAGCTCAGAATATGCGTTGGCGATTTCTTTACCGCAAACCATCAATTCGAATCGCTCAGTCAATTCTGGATTATCGCGATGTTTTTTGGTCAATGGCGACATTTCTACCGGATAATCTGTGATAAATGTTGGTTGAATGAAATTCGGCTCACATTTTTCGCCAAAAATTTCGTCAATCAATTTGCCTTTTCCCATCGTTTCGTTCACGTCAATGCCCATATCAACGGCGGCTTTTCTGATTTCTTCTTCAGATTTTCCGTCAATATCAAAATCGGTATATTTTAGAATCGCTTCACGCATCGACACACGCGGATACGGTGCTTTCCAATTGATTTCGTGTTTGCCAAAAGTACTTGTCGTGCTGCCATTTACAGCCACGGCACAGCTTTCGAGCAAACGTTCGGTGAAATCCATCATCCAATTATAATCTTTGTATGCCACATAGATTTCCATCGCCGTAAATTCCGGATTGTGCGTTCTGTCCATTCCTTCGTTACGGAAATTTTTTGAAAATTCATACACACCGTCAAATCCACCCACGATTAATCTTTTCAAATACAATTCGTTAGCTATTCGCAAATACAACGGAATATCCAAAGCATTGTGATGTGTAACAAACGGACGTGCCGCCGCCCCACCCGGAATAGATTGCAAAATCGGGGTTTCGACTTCAATATATCCAGCTTGGTTAAAAAACTCACGCATCGCTTGAAAAAGCTTGGTACGTTTGATAAAAATTTCTTTGTTTTTCGGATTCACCACCAAATCAACGTAGCGCATACGGTAACGCAATTCCGGGTCGGTAAAAGCATCATAGACTTTTCCGTCTGCATCGGTTTTTGGCAACGGCAACGGTCTTAAACTTTTGCTGAGCAAAACCAAGTTTTTTGCACGTAAAGTTTTTTCGCCAACTTGTGTGGTAAATAATTCTCCTTCTACGCCAATAAAATCGCCCAAATCGATGAGTTTTTTAAACACTTCGTTATACAAAGTTTTGTCTTCGCCCGGACAAATTTCGTCTCTATTAATGTACAATTGCACACGACCTTCGCTATCTTGCAATTCGGCAAAAGACGCTTTTCCTTGCACACGTGCAGACATCAAACGTCCGGCAACAATCACCTGCTTGCCTTCCTTGAAATCATTCTTTATCTGCTTCGATGTGTGATTAACCGGATACAACTCGGCAGGATATGCATCGATACCCATTGCCTGAAGTTTATTCAACTTCTCTCTTCTGATGATTTCTTGTTCTGACAATTGCATAATGATTGTAATTAAATTTTAATGTGCAAAGATAACAAAATTACAAGCTAACTTTTGCGGATATTTATGTGGAAAAATCGGTTAAAATCCCGAAATTTGAAGAAAATTTATCCAATGCGGATTTGGTAAGAGAAAACACACATTATTTCTCTAAACAAAATCACCCAAAATACCTCAACCAAATTATGAACAAACGCGTACAACTCATCGACTTAGGCACCAAAGACTATAAAGAAACTTGGGATTTTCAGGAAGAATTATTCAAAAGTATTGTCGCCATCAAATCGGCAAACCGAGATAGCGAAACGCCGAAGCCTACGCCTAATTATCTGTTGTTTGTAGAGCATCCGCATGTTTATACTTTAGGAAAAAGCGGAGATATAAGCAATTTGTTGCTCAGCGAAGAACAGTTGAAAGAAAAAAATGCTACATTTTACAAAATCAATCGTGGGGGTGATATTACTTATCACGGACCCGGACAGATTGTAGGTTATCCGATTTTGGATTTAGACAATTTTTTCACCGATATTCATAAATACTTACGATTGCTGGAAGAAACCATCATCAAAGTTTTGGCAGATTATGGCATACAAAGCGGTCGTAGCGAAGGCGAAACAGGCGTTTGGTTGGATGTGGGCACGCCGTTTGCCAGAAAAATATGCGCCATGGGCGTTCGGGCTTCACGTTGGGTAACCATGCATGGTTTTGCGTTGAATGTCAATGCCGATTTGGGTTATTTTGACAATATTATTCCTTGTGGCATTCGCGGAAAAGGGGTAACATCTATGCACGCCGAACTCAGCCGAGAAGTTAATGAATTGGAAGTAGAAAAGAAAATCATCAAATATTTCGCGGAATTGTTTGAAGCGGAGATGGTGGTTTGATAAAGCCGGGCAGAAGTATATCTAATCTAATATTTTACTTCTGCTCACGAAGCCATTGAATATCTTCCAAAAGTTGCTGAACGTTTTTAACACCTTCTTCGTTTTCGTCCAATTTTGTTCCGTCATAAAAACCTCTGATACGACCTTTTTTGTCCACCAAAACAAAATTTTCGGTATGAACCATATCATATAATTCGCCCATCGTTCCGGTTTTTACTGCCAAAAACGACTGTCTAGCCAAATAGTAAATATCTCTTTTGCTTCCGGTAAGCAAATTCCATTTTTCGTCCATCACACCTTTTTCGTCAGCATATTTTCGCAACACTTCGGGCGTGTCAATATCCGGCGTAACCGAAAACGAAAGCAGTTTCACATCGTCCATATCCTTGATTCGTTCTTGTAGCCAAACCATATTATCGGTCATAATCGGGCAAATGGTTGGGCAAGTCGTGAAAAAGAAATCGGCAACGTAAATCACATCTTTGTAATCGTCTTGTGTAATGGTTTGATTGTTTTGATTTTGGAAAGAAAAATCGGCAATTTTGTGTTTGAATTTATTATCCTGATATTGAATAAGCGTATCCACCAACTCCGGATTAACCATTGCCGGCGTGTAAATCGGCAGTTGTTTGGCAGGTTTGAGTGCATTGTAAAAAAGTGTCAAAACCACGGCACTAATCACAGCCAAAACCAGAAAAAACCAACGATAACGCTTAAATATATCTACCATTTTTTTGTTTTCAAAATTACGGAATGATTGATGGAAAAACGTTAATTATTGTTTAATATTAAAAAGATAAAATGGTGCTTTCTTCATAAAATCAGGCATTTTTTATTATCTTAGTCGCAAAATTTAAAATCAATTAATAATGAAAAAATTAGTTTTTACAATCGCCTTTTTGAGCGTTACTGCGTTTGGTTTTGCACAAACCAACGACTTTAAACAAGATGTGATGAAAATGATGGAAGTTTCTGGTGGAACTGCTTCGCAAGACATCGTTATCAAAAATCAACTTTTGCCATCCA
This sequence comes from Flavobacterium sp., assembly GCA_035306305.1. Lineage (GTDB taxonomy): Bacteria > Bacteroidota > Bacteroidia > Flavobacteriales > Flavobacteriaceae > Flavobacterium. The sequence continues at coordinate 9,695 of DATGOD010000054.1, read as the reverse complement.
TTGCCCCTGAAAAAAGAGCTGATTTCCAAAAAGAAGTTAAAGCTGTATTTAACGACATCAACAGTGAAGTAGCCGAAGCTTATATGCAAAAATTCACACATGAGGATGTTAAAGAAATATTGAAATTTTACAACTCTCCTGTTGGGAAGAAAATGACCGAAGCAACACCTGAATTTACAGAGGTTGCTATGAAAGCTGGAGAAAAACACGCTATGAAATTACAACAAATCATGATGAAATACATGAACTAATTTCTTCTTGCTTAAAACAAAAAAATCCGTCAAATGACGGATTTTTTTGTGCTTAATTATATTTTTATGCTTCACAGCTCACACAACTTACTAAGTTGGTTACAAACTCTTTAGAAACACTTTGACTTCGTTGGTAATACATTGTTTTTACACCCAGTTTCCAAGCTTCAATCAACAATTTATTCACATCTTTAATCGGAATATCAGACGGAATGTTGATGTTCAAACTTTGTGCTTGGTCAATATATTTTTGTCTAATCGATGCTTGCAAAATAATTTCGTATTGGCTGATTTCTTTAAATGTTTTGAACACATCTTTTTCTTCCTGCGAAAGTGCTGCCAAATGTTGCACAGAACCGTGATTCAACATAATGCTTCTCCATGTATCTTCATCATCGATGCCTTTTTCTATCAACAATTTTTTCAGGTATTTGTTTTTACGCATGAAGTTTCCTTTTGCCAAACCTGCTTTGTAATAGTTACTGCTATATGGTTCAATTCCTGGAGAAGTTTGCCCTAAAATCGCAGAAGACGAAGTCGTTGGAGCAATTGCCATCAAGGTAGTATTTCTCAATCCATAACCTTTCAACAACTCTGGTTCTCCGTAGATTTTTGCCAAATCTTGCGAAGCTTTAACGGCTTTTTCTTGTATTTCGCTAAAAATTTTGTTGGTCAGCATTTTGGCATCCAAACTTTCAAAACCAATCATGTTTTTTTGCAAATAAGAATGCCATCCCATCACGCCCAAACCTAATGCTCTGTGGCGTTTAGCAAAATTATTGGCAGATTGCAAATAATAATTTCCTTCGGTTTTTGCGATAAATTCCTGCAACACCGCATCGAGGAAATAAATCGCTAATTTTACCGCTTCGGTGTCTTTCCATTCGTCATACAATTCCAAATTCATTGATGATAGACAGCAAATAAATGATTCATCGGCAGATGATGGCAAAGCGATTTCGCTACAAAGATTGGACGAATAAATTTGTTTGTTCAAGTCTTTGTAAACCTGGGGTTTATTTCGGTTGATATTATCGGTAAAGAAAATATAAGGCAATCCTTTTTGTTGTCTGCTTTCCAACACTTTTGCCCAAATTTGTCTTTTTTCGACATCTCCGTCCACCATTTCTTGCATCCAATAATCTGGTACACAAACACCGGTAAACAGGTTTTGAATTGGACTCCCGATGTCTTTAATCTTCAAAAATTCTTGAATATCCGGATGGTCAATATCCAAATAAGCGGCAAAAGCTCCGCGACGTACGCCACCTTGCGAAATCGTGTCCATGGCTGTATCGAACAATTTCATGAACGACACTGCTCCGGAAGATTTTCCGTTGTCGGTAACAGCACTTCCGCGTCCTCTCAATTCGCCAAAATAACCAGATGTTCCCCCTCCTATTTTGGTTTGCATGATTACTTCGCCTAATTTATGTGTAATGCTTTCGATATTGTCTGGTACATACACATTGAAACACGAAATTGGCAAGCCTCTTTCTGTTCCCATGTTTGCCCAAATCGGGCTCGAAAGGCTCATCCAGCCGTTTTCAATCATTTCGATAAACGCCTCTGCCAATTCGGGTTTATACAATCTTTTTGCTGCGGCGTTAGCCACGCGTTCTATCGCTTTTCGAGGCGTTTCACCTTTTAGTAAATACCCTCTGTTTAATATCTGCTCGCTTTCTTCGTTAAGCCACCAAAGTCTTTCTGCCATAATGTTAAAATAAGTCGTCTGCGGTTATACTTTTATCGTGTTTTGTGTATGCTGTAGGTCTTTTTGCAAAGAAATCGTCTAATTCATTTGCAAAAACTTCTTCTTCAAACCAAGCCATTGGTTGGTAATTTTTGTCTGAAACGCTGTATATTTTGTCCATACCGATTTGTTTCAAACTTTCATCTACTCTGAATTTCATAAAATTCAACAAATCTTCTTTGCTGATGGTATCTAATTCGCCGTTTTCAAATATCCAATCGAGGATTTCTCCTTCAATTTCGATAGATTCTTCTACGATTCTTCTGATATTGTCTATGGATTCTTGGTCAAAATAATCGGGATATTCTTGTTTGATTTTATTGACAATGTAAATACCGGCATTGGCATGAATTTGCTCATCGATAGATGTCCATGCGATGATGTTGCTGACGTTTTTCATCGCTCCTTTGAATCGGGTAAAAGACAAAATGATGGCAAATTGGCTAAACAAGGATACATTTTCGATAAGGATAGAAAACAATATCAACGAATTCAAATAATCTTTTTGGTTTTCTGCCTTGGCATGTTTGAGTGCGTTAGACAAATATTGTATTCTTTTGCTGATTGCCGGTATTTGCACCACATTTTCAAACTCGTTGTTGTAGCCTAAAACTTCCAATAATCTGGAATAGGCTTCTGAATGTCTGAATTCACATTCTGCGAATGTGCTCCCTAATCCGTTAAATTCCGGTTTTGGCAAATGGCTATATAAATCGCCCCAAAAAGTTTTCACGTTTACCTCGATTTGGGCAATCGCCAACAAACTTCTTTTGACCACTTCTCTTTCTTCGGCAGAAAGATGTGAATGAAAATCCTGTACGTCTGCCGTGAAATCAACTTCTGAATGCACCCAGAAAGATTTATTTATAGCATTCGTAAAATCCAAAATTTCCGGATACTCGAATGGTTTGTAGTTAATTCTTTTGTCAAAAATCCCCATAGCTTAAATGTTTTATTTTGTTACTTTCGATTTCGAAATGCAGATGAATCTGTCAAATTATTATTTGATATTTGATTAGTTTTGCACAAGGTTTTTTTTTAATTCTGCGTTATCCAAACAGTTAGCCGTTACAACGCGATTTTATATCGAAAAACCTTATGGCTTTTTAGCGAAAATAAAATTACAACTTACTCTATAAATAAACAGTAGCTGGGAAATAATGTTATCAACAAGATTTAAACATTTCTATAAAAACCCTCATATTTATTGAGTTATGCGTTATATTTGTAAAACAATTTTTTTTGTATGAAAAAATACCTCTTATTTATTATTTTGATTGTGCTTCCAGTGTTGGCTTCAGCACAGAATACCTTGTGGAAAGACTATTTTTCTTATCGGGAAATCACCGCTATGTGTGCTGCCGACCAACAAATTTTTGTAGCGACAAAAAATGCTGTTTTTGTTTTGAATAACGATGAAGAGCTCGTGGCGAAATACAACACGACCGATAATTTAAAAATCCGAGAGATACAACAAATATACTATAGTTCGGAATACCACAAAATTATCGTTGGAAGCCAAAACGGTAGCTTAGCATTAATCGACACAGAAAGCGGAAGGGTAACCCACCTCAACGATATTGCCAACAAAACCACTTTGACCGTCGCCGAAAAAATCATTTACGATTTAAAAGCTCATGGCAATATATTATATGTAGCCACCGGTTTTGGGATTGCCGAAGTATTGCTCGACGAAGAGTCTTTTGGCGATTCTTACTTTTTTGAGGAAGATGGTTTTTCGACTGAAGTTTTGAACATCGCTATCGTTGGAGATACTTTTTATGCCAACACCAATAATGTGGGTATCAAAAAAATCAACATCAATGACAATATGCTCATTAGTAGCAATTGGCAAATCGTTAATTATGAGAATTGGCTGAGTATTGTCAATTTTAACAATCGACTTGTGGGCGTGAAAGACGATTTGACGTTAAACGCTTTTACCGGTGACAATTACGAACAAGTTGGTGATGTTTACGGCGGTTTTTTATCCCTGAATGTAAATGGAGAAACCATGACTGCTATCACAAGAGAAGTTGCCCGCAGCTATTCAACGAACTTCAGCTGGTCATTTGAACACGTTATTCCTGTAGGACAATCTTATCTTTCGTCTGGAATCACCATGAACAACAAAATATATTGTGGTGCCGAGAAAGACGGTCTTTATAGCGTTACCATAGACGGAGACCACACCATCGACAACCTCACTCCGGAAGGCCCGCTGAGCAACCGTGTGTTTGCCTTAAAAATAGACAGCAGCAACCAAATGTGGACGGTTTTTGGCGGATACGACAGCAACTTCAATCCTTATTTGCCTAATATCGGGTTGGGCGAATTTGGTATTAATCGCTTAGATTTAACCTCCTCAAAATGGAAAAGTATCCCATATACACAAATCGCTCCTTTTAGAGCGACAAGCCACATCGAAGAACATCCGATTACCAAAGATATTTACATCAGCTCGTTCCACGATGGTTTGATGAAAATTACTCCTGCGAGTAATCTCGAAGAAAGCACTTGGACGGTTTACAATCATCAAAATACCGGTTCAGACGGAATAGAAGCCTTTGAACAAACTGCCGGCGACCCCGACTCTAGAACTATTCGAATCAACGGCCCTGCTTTTGCTCCGGACGGAAAAGGTTGGGTTACAAACGGTTTTGCTAACAAAACCATGAAATCTTTTACCGACAACCAATGGCGTTCATACAATATCAGTAATCTGCTTTCTAATTCAAGCAACAAGTCTTTCACTGCTCCCGTTATCGACAAAAATGGCGTGAAATGGGTAGGAACATATTTGAGCGGTGCCTTTGCCTTTAACGAAAATCCGCAAAAACTGATTAATATTGGTAATTTGCCCAGTCATGTTGTAAACGCTATCGCTATTGATTACAGAAATCAAGTGTGGATTGGCACCAACAACGGTTTGCGTGTGGTGTCGTCTGTTGATAATTTTGCCAACTCAAATTCATTAAACGCTCAATCCATCATTATTTTAGACGAAGGCTTGGCCCAGGAATTATTTTATCAGCAAAACATTTTGAAAATCAAAGTAGATGGTTCAAACAACAAATGGGTTGCTGTGGCTGGTGCCGGAGTATTCTTGATTTCTGCAGACGGACAAGAAACGATTTATCATTTTGATACGTCCAATTCGCCCTTGCCATCAGATGATATTGTAGATATTGAAATTAACAACGACACTGGCGAAGTGTTTTTTGCTTCTGCCGAAGGTTTGGTGTCTTATCAACATTATGCTACAGCTCCGAGACAAGATTTAGGCAATGTTTATTTCTTTCCAAATCCGGTTAAACCCGAATTTGAAGGCGAGGTAAAAATCTCGGGATTGATGCAAAATGCGAATATCAAAATCACAGACATCGCCGGAAATTTGGTGTATGAAACCACTGCAACTGGCGGATCGGCTTTGTGGAACACACGAAACTTTGCTGGAAAAAAAGTTGCCTCGGGCGTATATGTGGTATTTGTGTCTTCGGATGACGGCAGTGAGAAATCTGTTGGAAAAATTATGATTATCCGTTGAGTATGTACAGCATTACCGAAGCTCTAGTGTTAGGCAGCGTAAAATATCAGGACAAAAACCTGATTGTTAAATGCTACACGCGAGAGTTTGGGCTGGTGTCTTATTTTATCCGGAATGCTTTTAACCATAAAAACAAGCTGGCGGTTTATTTTCAACCGTTGAACTGGTTAAATATTACTGCCAAGCATCGGTTGAATGGTAGTTTGGAATACATCAAAGAAGTAAGCATACATTATAATTATCAAACTATTCCTTTTGATTTTGACAAGAGCAGTATGGCGTTGTTTTTGGCAGAAGCCCTGAATTTGTCTATCAAACAACTCGAAGCCGACCGAGCGTTTTTTGATTTTATGACTCGTGCTATACGGCTGTTTGATTGCGAATTGCCTCTGCCTGATTTTCATTTATATTTCTTGATAAATGCTTCTAAATATCTCGGATTTTATCCGTTAGACAGTGAAAATCATGATTACTTTAATCCGGTTGACGGTGTTTTTGAAGCATTTCCTTCCGAGCGTTGCTTACCTTTGCGGGAAAGTGCTTTGATGAAACGACTTCTCACTTTGGAAGATTTATCCGTTGCCCGTTTTTCTCAAAACGAACGACAAATTTTACTCAAAACACTGGTCCATTTTTTTTCTTTGCATATCCACGGATTCGAACATTTGAAATCTTTGGACGTTTTGCACGAATTGTATGTGTGATGGAAGATTTTACTCCGCCAAAATCTCAAAATTAGATATTTTCAAATCATACCAAACTCCCCCATCGGCATTGCCTTTGTAGGCAGTTGAAAATTTATTTCTTCCGGAAAATGGTATTCATTATTATATGTTACATCGACAGACATTCCATAAATTGGCATAGTCTGATGATACTTTCCTTGATTAAAATCATTTAAGATCAAAGATTGAATGCCTGTTTTCAATCATAATGTTAGAATTAAATAGTTTTCTTTATTTCGACACTTCACAAGTTCAGTACAGACCGAAGGATAAATCTATGATTATCAAAAAGATTGTTCATTCCATTCAATAAACAAACCATAAATTATTACAAAAACCGCCGGCTTAGCTTATTTTAAAAAAATAATTAGTTTAATCTAAAATTTATTATTTTTGCATGAAACAAAACACACAGCAATGTTATCCACATCTGAAGAAAATTACATCAAAACCATTTATCATTTGGCGCAGCAGGATTCGCTGGACGTCTCCACCAACAGCATCGCCGGACGGTTGAATACCAAAGCCTCGTCTGTGACCGATATGATAAAAAAGCTGGCAGACAAAGGTCTGGTTAATTACCAGAAATATCAGGGAGTTTCACTAACCGAAACCGGTATGCATATCGCCAAAATGATTGTCAGAAAACACCGTTTGTGGGAGGTTTTTCTGGTAGAAAAACTCAATTTTAACTGGGACGAAGTGCATGAAGTCGCTGAACAATTAGAGCATATCCAGTCAGAAAAACTTATAAAAAGACTCGACGCTTTTTTGGGTTATCCGAAAGAAGACCCCCACGGCGACCCTATCCCGGACGCTGACGGCGAAATTGTTTCAGTGCAGAAAATTTTGTTGTCCGAATTAGAAATCGGGCAGGAAGGCGTTTGCGTGGGTGTGAAAGATACATCTCCATCCTTTTTGCAATATCTGGACAAACAAAAAGTTTCGTTGGGCACCAAAATCAAAATTTTGAGCAAAGAGCTTTTCGACCAGTCCGTGACTGTACTTATCGGTAACCATGAATTGGTTTTTTCTAAAATGGTCAGCAATAATATTTATATCAAAAACAATTAGTTATGTTTGAAGAAATAGTTGCTTATTTTGAAAGCGTATCACCCATAATCGCTGCTTTATACGCATCTTTATTCACTTGGGGAATGACCGCTGTGGGTGCGGCATTGGTTTATTTGTTTAAAAATCCGAGCCGAAGGCTACTCGACACTATGCTAGGCTTTACCGGTGGGGTGATGATTGCTGCCAGTTTTTGGAGTTTGCTTGCTCCTGCCATTGAGATGAGCGATGGAGAAGGTTTTACAAAGGTAACTCCTGCTGCTATTGGCTTTGCGGTGGGTGCTCTTTTTTTGTTTGGATTAGACAAACTTTTGCCACATTTGCATCGCGGGCATGAACGTAGCGAACAAGAGGGCATCAAAACGCCTTGGCAAAAAACCACGTTATTGGTCATGGCGATAACGCTGCATAATATTCCGGAAGGATTGGCTGTGGGTGTTTTGTTTGGTGGTGTCGCCGCCGGTATTCCAGAAGCTTCTATTGCCGGTGCATTGACATTGGCTCTCGGCATTGGACTGCAAAACCTCCCGGAAGGATTAGCGGTTTCTTTTCCGTTGCACCGAGCCGGAATGAACAAACACAAAAGTTTTATGTGTGGGCAAGCATCGGCTATTGTTGAGCCTATTTCTGCAGTAATCGGAGCATTTGCGGTTACCTTTTTTACGCCTATTTTGCCTTATGCCTTGGCATTTGCTGCCGGAGCGATGATTTTTGTGGTGATTGAAGAGGTTATTCCAGAAGCACAACAAAGCAAGAATACCGATTTGGCAACATTGGGTGTAATCGGTGGTTTTGTTCTGATGATGGTTTTGGATGTGGCTTTGGGATAAAAAGAAAAGAACGGACATAATGCCGTTCTTTTCAACAAGTAAGCAAACTATAGCTATTAGAAACTAAATTTTGCAGAGAAATTCCATGTTCTGCCATATCCGAAATATACTTGGTTTCTGACATCTATACCTTTATATGTTTGAACAGTGTCGCCATCTACATGTTGGGCTGTATTGGATTGAGACATATAAATCGTGTTGAACAAATTGTTTACATTGAATCTAAAGCTCAACGCTTGTGTTTTATTCAACGGTAATCTGTATGATATTCCGGCATCTACCAAATTGTATGAAGGTAATTCTAAGTTATTTTTTTCTTGTCTATTGGCATACAAATCTGAATAGTAACGGAAATTAGCATCGATAGATAATCCACTAATGATGTTGTATTTTGCTCCTAATCCGAAAGTGGTTTGAGCGGCATTCCCTACTTTTCCTCCGTCCAAATCATTTTCTTCTGTAGCTAATATGTTACGGTTTTCATCTCTGGTTTCTTCGATTGCACCACCCACATATTTCCAACTTCCGACTGATGCGTATCCGTTAATTGCTAAAGCGGCGATTGGTCTGGCTTGGAAATCAAGTTCGATACCTTTGTGGTCTTGTTTTACTCCTCTGTTGATAAAGTATAACACATCTCCTTCTTGCAAGCCATAGCTTCCTGTTGGGTCATAGGCTGTTATATCGTCTGCTGTAGCCAAATTAGAACCAGATTCTACACGGTTTTCCCAAGTAGTTTTGTAGGCATTGACGTTTATTGTATAGAAATTGCTTACATATTTATAGCCTAATTCAAGACCTAAAATCTTTTCGTTTTCTGTAAACGGATTGACATCGTTTCTATAATTCATATAAATATTATCGTGGAATGGCTGGCGGGAATAATATCCTGTGTTTCCGAAGAAATAATGTACGTTATCAATATTATAACTCAAACCACCTTTAACGTTGTATCCGACATTATCCACTTTTTCAGATTCTTCATCTTCAGGCATATATTGGTAATAATCCCATCTGATGTGACTCTGGTTAGATAATGCTCCCTGGAAAAAGGCAGAAAATCTGTCTGTGGCATATTCCATTTGTGTGAATGCTCCGGCATAAGAAATTCTTTCTGAATAATCGTATCCGTATTTTTCGTCAGGATTTTTAGCAAATCCACCCAACGCCTTCCAAGGATTGGTAGAAAATGTTTTAGTAAGATGTGCATTCGGGTCTCTCAGACGTGACCCGGTGTCGTCCAACACATAATCTGCCCCCATCAAATCAACGATTTGACGAAAATGGTCTCCTTTGTAAGTTCTTAAGTCAATCCCTGCATTAAACGAAAGTTCGTCTGAGAATTGGTGGTTAAAGTTAGATACCATCCCAAACCATTGGTGGTTGTTTACAGAAGCACGGATAGAATAAATTGCTTCTCCGTTAATTTGATTCTCAGCAAAAGCCAAGTCGTAAGGTTTTAGACCTGTTGTTTCATCGATGAATGGTTCACTTCTGTCAATAGGGCTATTTGCTCCA
>DATGOD010000053.1:0-5809 GCA_035306305.1 Flavobacterium sp. | reverse complement strand
TGTAATTTCCAGATTTCCAAAATGATTAAAAGGTTTGTCAGATCCATAATAACCCATATTTTCAAAAACAGCTGCTTCGCCTTTTTCCCGAACAGCCACCATTAAAGCCACGATTTTTGAAATACTTTGTATGGTAAATTTCTTGTCTGTATCGCCCACACTAAAAACTTTTCCGTTTGTATCAACCACAGAAAAAGCAATCGCATCGACACTCATTTTACCTAATTCGGGAATATAATCTGCAACTTTACCTTGTGTAGCAAAATGTTTATTCTGGTCTAAAATATTCTGTAAAACTTTTTCGGTAATTTTATTATCGGTTGATATTATAGTTGATTTTTTCTGTGCGTGTAATGACGTTGAAAAACAACTGATGTTTACGGTAACAAGCAGAATAAACAATTTTGGAAATAACGATTTTTGCATAATGGGAATTTTGATGAAATCAAAGATAAAGGTTTTATTTTTTTATCTAATTAGCTGTAGCTTAAATCTCTTAAAAATTGTATTTTTAACCTTGCAGAATGAAATTGCCGAAACAATGAAAATCCTTATCATAGAAGACGAAAAAGAGCTGTCTAAAAGTATTGTAGAATACCTTTCCGGAGAAAATTATCTCTGCGAAACTGCGTGGACGTTTCAGGATGCGATGAGCAAAATCCAAAGTTATGAGTACGATTGCATTGTACTCGACATTACTTTGCCGGATGGAAACGGATTGCGGATTTTGGAAGAATTGAAAAAGGAAAATAAACAAGATGGTGTCATCATTATTTCTGCTAAAAATTCTTTGGAAGACAAAATCGCAGGTTTGCAAATCGGGGCGGATGATTACTTGACGAAACCTTTTCATTTAGCGGAACTATCGGCGAGAATTTTCTCGATTATACGACGCAAACAATTTGAAAATTCCAATGTGATTCAACAAAATGAAATCAAAATAGATTTGGTTTCTAAAACGGTTTTTATCAATGAAACTGAAATTTTTTTGACCAAAAAAGAATTCGATTTGCTGACGTATTTCATCGGAAACAAAAACAAAGTCATTTCCAAAAGCAATCTGGCAGAGCATTTGTCGGGCGATTTTGCCGATATGTTAGACAACCACGACTTTGTGTATGCGCACGTGAAAAACCTCAAAAAGAAGTTGAATGAAGCGGGTTGTGAACCGTATCTGAAAACGGTTTACGGAACGGGCTACAAATGGGAAAACGATTAAATTGAGCCGATGAAACCTTTATTGAGCAAAACCACCAAACCTTTTATCATTTACGTGTTGATTGTACTGGCAATCAGTATTCCGGTTTATTATTTGGTGGTTGATACTATTTGGCGCACACAATTGGATGAGCACAACGAAATTGTGGTGGAAGAGGTTTCTTACCGATTCAATCAGGCAAAAATGTCGGAGGAAGAACTGCAAAAAGCATTGAATTTATGGAGTAAAATTCAGCCGGAAACCAACATCAAGTCTGCAGATAAAAGCGATTTACTAAAAGATAGTCTTTATACAACAACTAAAAATGCACCTTATCTGGAAGAAGTTGAAGACCGCTTCCGCGTTTTTTCTACGATTATTTATTTGAATGAAAAACCGTACCGAATCAACGTTGAAACGAATATAGAAGAATCTCATTCTACGGTTATTTCGATTGCAATTACGACTTTCTTTTTATTCGTTATTTTAGTCATCGGACTTTTAATTTTGAACAAAAGATTGTCTGAAATCATCTGGAAATCATTTAAAAATAATTTGGAAAAACTGAAAGCGTTTAATCTGAATCATCAAATTGCCATTAATTTTGAACAAACGGATATTAATGAGTTTAATGAATTGAATCAATCTTTGAGCAAACTGATAGACCACAATATTTCGGCATTTAAAACTCAAAAAGAATTTACCGAAAATGCTTCGCACGAACTACAAACTCCTTTGGCAATCCTGAAAAACAAACTGGATATTCTGTTGCAAAGCGAAGATTTAACCGAAAAACAATACCACATTGCCGAAGAAATGAACCGTGCTTTGATGCGGAGTGCGCGCATTAACAAAAACCTTTTGTTTCTGGCGAAAATAGAAAACAGCCAGTTTGAGCATTCCGAGAATTTCTGCTTAGACATTTTGCTTGAGCAAACCATCGATGGTTTTCAGGATTATTTCAAAGACAAAGCCATTGTTTTGTACACCGATATTCAACCCGAAATAGAAGTTAAAGGCAATAAAAGTCTTGCGGAATCTTTGATTTCTAACTTGCTGATTAATGCCATTCGGCACACTTTGCCAAGAAAAAACATAACGATAAACTTATCAAAATCATCACTTGAAATCGCCAACAGCGGAGAAAAATCACTGAATACCTATTTGTTGTTTAAACGTTTTTCCAGAAGTTCCACCGACAACAACGGCAGCGGATTGGGCTTAGCCATTGTACACGAAATCTGTAAATCGCAAAATTGGAACGTGCATTATCATTTTGAAAACCAGATGCATATTTTTTCTGTGAAGTTTTAAACGTTCTCTGTCATTCCGAGGAACGAGGAATCTTATTGGTTTTTCAACTTCACTGCGTTATGCTTAAATTCAAAATTTCTTCAAAATTCAGTCACAACTTTGCTTGTTAATTTAAACAAGTAAATTGTAAATGAAAAATTCAACCGACGGCTTTTTGGTCGGCAGACTCAAAAGTTTTCGCTTTGCGTTCAAAGGCGCTTTTTTGTTACTCACTACCGAACACGCCATTATATCGCAAGTTTTTCTGGCACTTGCATTCATTATTGCGGGTTTCCTTACCGGCATTACCAAAACCGAATGGATGTTTCAGGTTTTCGCCATCGGCTTGCTTTTAAGCATTGAAGGGATGAACACCGCCGTTGAAAAATTGTGCGATTTTATCCATCCCGACCACCATCACAAAATTGGTTTTATAAAAGACATTGCCGCAGGTGCGGTCACGTTTGCGGCACTCACGGCAATGACTATTGTTATTTTCATTTATTTCCCATATTTCTATGAAAAAGTTTTTTAGCAACCGCTTTTCGGCGTTGTTTGCCATCGGGTTATTATATCTGATGCTATCGTTTTTGGTTCGAATAAGCTTATTGATTTGGGCAAGAAACGATGTCGATTTCAATTTTGGTTCGCTCATCAGAGCCTTTTGCATCGGATTTATTTTCGACCTTACCATAAGTCTGGCATTTCTAATGCTCTACATCGTTTATCTTTTGCTGCTGCCCAAACGCTGGATCGGTTCGTTTTTCGATAAAATCTGTACCTATTGCTACCTTGTTTTGTTGCTCATTATTATGTATTTCAGCACTATGGCAGAATTTCCTTTTTGGGACGAATTTGGTGTGCGCTTCAATTTTATCGCTGTTGATTATTTGATTTATACTTATGAAGTTATTTCCAACATCAACCAATCCTATCCGTTGCCGTTGATTATTTCGGTGTTGATTGGTTTGGTGGCGCTTACGTTTTTTATTCTGCACAAAAGAAAAATCCTTAAACACACCTTTTCCGACAAAATGCCCGTGGGGAAAAGAAGCCTTTACGCCTTGCCGATTTTGGCAATTGGGATTTTACTGCTGAACGTAATGAAAAACAAACAAGCCGATTTCAGCAACAATGCCGTAACGAATGAATTGGGCAAAAATGGTGTTTTCGCGTTCTTTACCGCTTTTCGTTCCAACGAATTGGATTACGATATGTTCTATCCGAAAATGGACGAAAAAGAGGCTTATACGGTTTTGAAACGAAACCTTTTGCAGGAAAACCAACTATACAATTCCCAAAAATGGGACGACATCAGCAGAGCCACAAAAGACACCGCCAACGAAATCCGTCCGAATGTGATTTTAATTGCTATTGAAAGTTTCAGTGCCGATTTTCTAAGCACTTTTGGCAATAAAGACAACCTTACACCGAATTACGAAAAACTTGCCAACCAAAGTATTTTCTTTGCCAATTTTTACGCCACCGGAACAAGAACCGTGCGCGGAATGGAAGCTTTGACGCTTTCGGTACCGCCAACGCCCGGAAACAGTATTGTGCGTCGCCCGAACAACGAACATATTTATTCGGTGGCAACCGTTTTTAAACAAAAAAATTACCATCCGTATTTTATTTATGGCGGCGATGGTTATTTTGACAATATGAATACGTTTTTTGGCGGACAAGGTTTTGACATTGTCGATAGAAACCGAGGAAATCCTTTATCGGACAAAATCGGCACACACCGTTACAACATTTCGGACGAAGAAGTTACGTTTGAAAATGCTTGGGGAATTTGCGACGAGGATTTGTACAAACAATCACTGAAATATGCCGACCAGAGCAATGCCGAAGGCACGCCGTTTTTTCAGTTTGTAATGACCACATCGAACCACAAACCGTTTTCGTTTCCCGATGGAAAAATAGATTTACCGCAAGGAAACCGCAACGCTGCCGTGAAATATACCGATTATGCTTTGGGCAAATTCATCGCCGAAGCGCAAACTAAACCTTGGTTTAAAAATACCGTGTTTGTCATTGTTGCCGACCATTGCGCCAGCAGCGCAGGTAAATGGGAAATCAATATAGACAAGCACCACATTCCGGCAATTATTTACAATTTGTCAAACGAAGCACAAAAGATTGACCGATTAATTTCACAAATCGACTTGATGCCGACCTTGTTTGGTTATCTGAATTGGAATTACAATGCGGAGTTTTATGGCAAAGACATCAACCAAGTAAAAGTGGGCAACGAACGTGCATTTATTGGGAATTACAGAACTTTAGGAGAATTAAAGGGCGATATTTTCACGCAAATCAACGACCGCAAACAAGTACAACAATTCAAAGTAACCGACGGCGCATCGCTTTCTGAACAGAAAAATCAGGACAAAAATTTAGTCAATGAAACCATTTCCTATTACCAAACTGCCAGCGAGCGTTTTAAAAACGGAAAGATGAAGGAGCATTGATTCCGCACATTAAATAAGCAACCAAATTCTATTTGGTTGCTTATTTTTTTATATCAGGTGAACAGATAGCACAGTGGAAAGTCTTATTTAAAATTCAGAAAATCTTCAAAATCGGGCAATAATTTTGAGGTTCTATTTTTTTAACAATTTAAAGAAGCTATGAGAACTTTTTATTACAAAACAGCTGTTGTTGGTATTTCCTTAATATTTTTGTTGGTATGTATGTCTTGTAAAAATGACGACGATGTGGCACCCAACAATCTACAACCAAATACTACAGAAAATAACTGCATTACAGATTATAATTATAAGGATTAAGTACAAAAACCAATAAACAAAAAGTGATAGCAATTTCTGTATTCGGTGTTATTCTCGTATGTTATTTGGGATGATTTTATTCCTAAAAGATTACAATTGTCAATCAAAATACGTAATCCAAATATTAAAGTATAATTCATTTTCGTACTTTTGGAAATCAAAAATAAAATCAAACAATGTTACAATTAACCCAAGAAATTAAAGGAACTGCTTTTGTTTATGTGGTAAACGCGCAAACTTCTTTAAATAATCAAACACCTGATTATGTTACCGAGGCTTTTAAAACCTTTCAATCAGCAGAAACCAAAGAAGATTTTATAAAAATAGGCAGTCAGTTTTACTTTTTTGTAAAAGAAACTCCCGATTTGGAAAAAATGCGTGTGGCGGGTTTCCACATCCGTCAAAAATTAGACAAAAAAGCAACCGATATTACCATTGTTGGTAATGGTGAAATAACATTGGCATTGGCAGAAGGTTTGGCATTGTCAAACTATCAGTTTTTAAAATATTTTAAAGATGCCGACGA
>DATGOD010000052.1:0-2503 GCA_035306305.1 Flavobacterium sp. | reverse complement strand
GTTACAAAATCAGATGGAAGTTTTTCTATTCTGATTCCGGAAAATAATAGAAATTTGCTGGTTTTTAGCGGTTTTGGATATAAATATTATATTGTTGAAAATCCCAAACCCCAAGACAATTTACAAATCAGTTTACAGTTGGAGGATAACGAACTGGAAGAATTAGTTATTAATCGGGCTGACTTTTCGAGAAAAGAATTTCTTCGAGCCTTTCGTTACTTTTTCATCGGAAACACCAAAAATGCCAAACGAACCAAAATACTAAACGAAGAAGTGCTTTCATTCTATTTCGATAAAAATTCTAATACTTTTTATGCGTATGCAGATCAACCTATAAAAGTGGAAAACAAAAAATTAGCCTATGATATTCTTTTTCATTTAGATACTTTTGAAGTACAATATAATCGGATTAGTTTAGACCCAGACATCTATTTTAGCAGTCATTTTTTTGGATATATGCAATATCGTGACAAAGCCGACGGCAACAAGAAAAGTCTTAAAAATCGACAAAAAACCTATAATAATTCTTCAATGGCTTTTTTCACCGAGTTGGCAAATAATGAAATTGGAACAGGGAGTTTTATTCTTGCTGTAAACGGTTTGGCGATTGATTCGGATGAATATTTTGATGTGAAAAAAGGAGAGACAGGCTATCAGTTAATATTGAAAAGAAAACCTGTGCGTAAAAAACCGGTCTATTCAGAAAAATCAGTTGTCAACGGAGTTTTTGATCCTAATTTAGTAACCGATTATGAAGAAATAGAAGTGCCTTTTGTTGTGCTGAATAAAGATACGCAGGAACAATCGCAGTTGTATTTTCAGCAACAAAAAATCAATATAGATGCAAAAGGAAATCTGCAAGACCCAAAAGCAGTTTTTTTTAGTGGCTATTTTGGCGAGTTGAAAGTGGCTGATATGTTACCGTTGGATTATGAGCCAATAAAATCGCCGAAAAAGAACGATCTGGAAAAAAAATCAAAAATGCCTACTTATTCTGATTTTGAAAAAGAAGCTATTGATTTTTATTCTTCAAAAGAATATATGTCACACGTCAAGGCACGTAAACATTTCTTTGACAAGTTGAAAGTTGAATATAATTATAAAGTTCACGAACCCTTTGCCCTTTGGATTGATGAGAATTTAAGTAATACTTCCTTTGTTTCTACAGAAGAGGGGATAAATCTTCATAAGAATTTTGTTTCTACTTATAAAGCTATAAAAAATAAGCAGGAGGATATTGAAAAAAAGGAGGATTACTTTATGCAAGTCTATGGAGAAAAAAAGTTTAACGAAATGTATTCAAAAGCTATTATAGAAGGTGTTTTAAATAAAGCTGAATTTGACCAAACCAAAATAGAGCAGTCTCTTTCTCATTAACGGTGTAAATTAATGAAAATCGACTATTTGATAATAAATACCGGATAATTCTTATTTTATTAACGGTTGATTTTATATATACGAACTCCATAAACTTTCACTTAACCCTTTATTCATAAGACATACAAAGATTTTTACCAACTATTTTTCAGTATTATGCCCTAATCCTAAAAAGCAAAAAAACCTACAAGGCCAAGCAGACTCTTGCAGGTTCTAATATCTAAAATCTAGTATCTAACTTCTAATAACAGACTACAACGGAATGTTTCCGTGTTTACGGTTTGGTGTAGCTACTTCTTTATTTTCTAACATTTTGAACGCTTTGATCAATTTTCTGCGTGTATCTTGTGGGAAGATTACTTCATCAATAAATCCGCGTTGTGCGGCACGGTACGGATTAGCAAATTTCTCAGCATATTCTGCTTCTTTCTCGGCTAATTTGGCCGCAGGATCAGCTGCTTCGGCAATTTCTCGTTTAAAGATGATTTCTGATGCTCCTTTTGCTCCCATAACTGCAATTTCTGCACCTGGCCAAGCAAAGTTCATATCCGCACCAATGTGTTTTGAGTTCATTACGTCATAGGCACCGCCATAGGCTTTACGTGTAATTACCGTAACTTTCGGCACGGTAGCTTCAGACAATGCATATAATAATTTCGCTCCGTGCACAATAATTCCGTTCCATTCTTGGTCTGTTCCTGGTAAGAAACCCGGTACATCTACCAATACTAATAACGGAATGTTGAACGCATCACAAAAACGTACAAATCGAGCTGATTTGATTGATGAATTTACATCTAAACATCCTGCTAAAAACATTGGGTTGTTGGCAACGATTCCAACAGATTTACCGCCTAGACGTGCAAAACCTACAATGAAGTTTTCGGCATAATTTTTATGAATTTCAAAAAACGAGTCTTCGTCGATAATGTTGTTGACAACATCGTGCATATCATACGGTTTGTTGGCATTGTCGGGAACAATCGTGTTTAATTGCTCACGAATTTCATCACCCAATTTGTATGGTAAATCTTCAACAACTTCCTGATTGTTTTGTGGAATATAGCTTAATAAACGTTTTACGTCTTCTAAACATTCTACATCATTTGCAGAAGTGGTATGTGGC
>DATGOD010000051.1:0-6239 GCA_035306305.1 Flavobacterium sp. | reverse complement strand
ACCGGGCAAGCCAATCCGTATTTTGTCAGACACGCTACTTCGCCTAATGTTACGGTGCTGGAAGATGCGGTGAGTTTGAACCCGACCTTTTTCACCAATTGGATTGGGAATAATGATGTTTTGTCTTATGCCATATCAGGGGGTACAGGTATCAATCAAGAAGGAAATATAGACCCAAGTACTTATGGCGGAGATGATATTACCGATTCGCAAGTGTTTGCTATGGCATATTCAACTATTATTGATGGATTAACGGCAAACGGTGCAGATGGCGTTGTGATGACGATTCCGTCTGTAACTTCGATTCCGTATTTCACCACAGTGCCTTACAATCCTTTAACCGCCGAACAATTGGGTGGCGATGAAGTGATAGATATGCTCAATGTTCAGTTGGGTCAGTTGAAACAAGTGTTGGGAGCTTTTGGCGAAGGCGAGCGTTTGCAATTGTTTTCAAAAACAGAACCCAATCCAGTGTTGATTCAAGACGAGTCATTAACAGATTTATCACAGCAGATTACCGCAGTATTGTTATCCTTGCCAGAGGCAGGTTTTTCGCAAGAAGAAGCAACCTTGATAGGAACATTATTCGGACAAGCACGTCATGCTACAGCAGATGATTTGTTTACTTTGCCAACAAGTGGAGTTATTGGACAAACGAATTTGACATTGCCGGCTCCTTTCAATATTATGGGAGTAACCCATCCGTTAGGAGATGAAAACGTGTTGATTCCGGCCGAACAAGCGGAAATTGCTACAGCAACAACACGGTTTAATCAAATTATCCGAAATATTGCTGTCTCCAAAAATCTGGCAGTAGCAGACATGAATGATATTTTGAATCAATTAGTATCTGGATTACGAGCTCCTGACGGGCAAATTTATACCGCTGATTATTTCAGTGGTGTAGGCAATCTGAATACGGTTATGTTTTCCTTAGACGGAGTGCATCCAAATGCCAGAGGATATGCCTTTGTGGCTAATGAAATCATAAAAGTGATTAATCAACATTACAAAGCACATTTACCTTTGGTGAATGTATCTGAATATCCCGGACCGAAAATTGTAACTTCAAATAATTAATAGCTATGAAATTTATTGTAAACTTGTTAATCACGGCATTAGTCGTGTATGGATTGGCGAATATTTTGCCAGGAGTAAGTGTGGATGGTTTTACCACATCATTGTGGGTAGTAGTAGCACTTGTATTACTCAATATGATTGTAAAACCGATTTTGCAAATTTTGACATTTCCTATTACGGTATTATCATTAGGATTATTTCTTTTCGTGATCAATGCAGTGATAATCTTGTTGTGTGATTATTTTGTAACCGGATTTGAGGTGGCAAATTTTTGGTATGCATTACTCTTTAGTTTGGTACTTTCGCTGGTTGAGTCTATCGTTGGAGGGATGCTTACCAAATAATATTCACTAAGAACGACATAATCAATCGATTAAAAAATTGGTTGGCTTGTAAAAAAACATTACTTTTGCAAGCCAATTTTATTATGTAAATATCAAATCAATGAATATCACAAGAAATAATGTAGATGCATTAAATGCAATTGTTACGATTGAGGTAACCCGCGACGATTTTCAAAACAATGTTGATGAGGTGCTTAAAAATTATAAAAAAACGGAATCAATTCCAGGGTTCAGAAAAGGACAAGTGCCGATGTCTTTAATCAAAAAGCAATACGGAACAGCCGTAATGATCGACGAAATTAACAAGTTGCTTCAAGAAAAATTAAGTGAATATATCAACGAAGAAAAACTAGATATATTAGGAAATCCATTACCTGTAGCAAAAGATATAGATTGGGAGTCAGATGCTTTTTCTTTTGAATTTGAATTAGGATTAGCTCCAGAATTTGAAGTAGATTTGTCTGCGAAAAACGATATCGTGAAATATGAAATTGAAGCCGACGAAGAAATGCTTAACGAGCAAGTAGAATATATCCAAAAACAATACGGAAAAGAAATACACAAAGAAAGTGTTGAGGAAGAAGACGATATTACATTGAAAGTTATCAATGAAGAAGAAAATATTGAGAATACTTATACTTTCAATTT
Source organism: Flavobacterium sp. (assembly GCA_035306305.1). Lineage (GTDB taxonomy): Bacteria > Bacteroidota > Bacteroidia > Flavobacteriales > Flavobacteriaceae > Flavobacterium. The sequence goes on along the minus strand of DATGOD010000051.1, from coordinate 4,167 downwards.
GTCTGAAATCAGAACAAAAACAAATCAAAAGAAATTTATCGGCAAAAAAGTAGGCGATACAGTGAAAATTTCGACCAAAGGTTTGTTCAAAGACGAGCATACTTTGATGCACATATTGAAAGTAGATCATGATAAAGTTCACGGTTTAGAAATCGACATCGAATGTACTATAGAAGATATCGTAAATAGAGAAAAAGCCGAATTGAACCAAGAGTTTTTCGACAGTTTGTTTGGAGAAGGAAAAGTAACTTCAGAAACAGAGTTGAGAGAAAAAATTAAAGAAGATGCCGAAAAACAATTCGCTCAACAAGCCGACCAAAAATTCACTAATGATGTAGTAGAATTTTTAGTAGCAAACACCAAGGTTGAGTTGCCTGAAACTTTCTTGAAAAAATGGTTGCAAACTGTAGGCGAAACCAAATTGGATGAGCAACAAGCCGAGGAAGAATACAACAAATCAGAAAATGGCTTGAAATATCAATTGATTGAAGGAAAGTTGATTAGAGAAAACGAAATGCAAGTAACGATTGAAGAAATCAAAGATTTTGCAGCAGATTTAATCAAACAACAATTGGCACAATTCGGGCAAACTGATCCATCTGAAGACGAAGTAAACAACATCGTTGGACGAGTATTGACCAATCAAGAAGAAACACAAAGAATATCAGAGCAAATCATGAATGAAAAAATGCTCAAATTGTTTGCTGATAACGTAAAAGCAAAATCTAAAAAGGTATCTTACAAAGATTTTGTTAAGGAAGTATATGGCGAATAATTAAGTCAGAAAAAATAATTACCTTTGAACGTCAAATCATTTCGGTTTGACGTTTCTTTTTAATAAAAAAACAAAATTATGGATTACGGAAAAGAATTTAAAGAATACGCTACCAAGCACCACGGAATCAACAGTATGTACTACGACAAAATCGTAGCAAGCATGACGCCGTATATTATTGAAGAACGCCCGATGAATATCGCATCAATGGATGTTTTTTCTAGATTAATGATGGATAGAATCATTTTTTTAGGTACAGGAGTAGATGATTATGTCGCTAATATTATTCAAGCACAATTACTGTTTTTACAAAGTGTGGACAACACTAAAGACATCAGCTTGTATATCAATTCGCCGGGCGGAAGCGTTTATGCCGGATTAGGAATTTATGACACGATGCAACTTGTAGAGCCAGATGTGGCAACTTTGTGTGCCGGAATGGCGGCGTCTATGGGAGCTGTTTTGTTGTGTGCCGGAGCAGATGGTAAACGCTCAGCCTTGCCGCACTCTCGTGTGATGATTCATCAGCCTTCGGGTGGAGCTCAAGGTGTAGCTACCGATATGGAAATCAACTTAAAAGAAATGTTGAAACTCAAAGAAGAGTTGTATCAAATCATTTCGCATCACTCCAAACAACCATACGACAAAGTGTTCAAAGACTCGGAAAGAGATTATTGGATGAGAGCTGATGAAGCCAAAGAATATGGTATGATTGATGAAGTTTTAGTTAGACATAAGAAATCAGAATAAAAGATGAATAACGAAGAATATGGCGGATGTTCTTTTTGCGGAAGACCAAAAGCAGATACACAAATTTTGGTTGCAGGAATAGATGCTAATATCTGTGAAAGATGTATCGAACAGGCTCATCATATCGTATTGGAAGAATCCAAACACTTTGACAAGGAAAACCTGTCGAATGAATTGTTGTTGAAAAAGCCAATAGAAATTCGTCAGTTTTTGGATGAGTATGTGGTAGGGCAAGACAAGACCAAAAAAGTATTGTCTGTGGCTGTGTATAATCACTACAAAAGATTATTGCAACCGGAAAGCAAAAATGATATCGAAATCGAAAAAAGTAATATCATCGTAGTTGGGCAAACCGGCACAGGGAAAACTTTGGTAGCAAAAACTATTGCCAAGATGCTCAATGTACCTTTGGCTATCGTAGATGCAACCGTATTGACCGAAGCTGGATACGTGGGCGAAGATGTAGAAGGAATTTTGACCAAGTTGTTACAAGCCGCCGATTATGATGTCGAGAAAGCTGAGAAAGGAATTATTTTTATCGACGAAATTGATAAAATTGCCCGAAAAAGTGATAATCCATCAATTACCAGAGATGTGAGTGGAGAAGGAGTACAACAGGCTTTATTGAAATTATTGGAAGGTTCGATTGTAAATGTACCGCCAAAAGGAGGGCGAAAACATCCTGACCAAAAATTTATTGAAGTAAACACGCAAAATATCTTGTTTATTGCAGGAGGAGCATTTGACGGAATTGACAGAATTATTTCTAAAAGAATGAATTTCCAAGCGATTGGTTATAGCTCTGCAGACGAAAAAACAAAGGTTGATAAAGAAAATCTTTTGCAATATGTCATTCCGAAAGATTTAAAAGATTTTGGCTTGATTCCGGAAATTATTGGGCGTTTGCCGGTGCTTACACACATGAATCCGTTAGACCACGCTACATTGCGAATGATATTGACTGAACCGAAAAATGCTTTGGTAAAACAATACCAAAAACTGTTTGAAATGGACGGTATTCAATTGTCATTTACCGACGATGCATTGGATTATTTGGTAGATAAAGCGATGGAATATAAGCTTGGTGCTCGCGGATTGCGTTCATTGTGCGAAGCTGTTTTGACCGATGCAATGTATGAATTGCCGGGCAGCGATGTGACGGAATTAACCGTAGATGAGCAATATGCCAAACATGCTATTGAGCGAAATTTGGGTACGCAGTTAGAAGCAGCCAGTGCGTAAAAACAAGCAGATTGTATAATCAAAAAACCGGTGTGATAATTAAATCACACCGGTTTTTTCTTGGAATAAATTTGAGTGTTATTTACTGATTTTTACAGTATGAACAGCACTATTAGCATTCACTTTCAATAGGTAATTTCCTTTGGCTAATGCACTCATGTCGAGTTGAGTTTCGTTGGCATTGACAGATTTACTGATTACCGTTTGTCCAAGCATATTGATTACAGTTACTTCCGAAATATTTTCTTTATAAGCAATAGTCAAAATATCTTTTACCGGATTTGGATAAACCTTGAAAGCCTGTCTGTCGAAGTTGTTAGCACTTGTTGTGAAGGTAACAGTGATAGCTAATGCTTCACTTGTACAATCTCCAATAGTTTGAACCACGTAATAGGTTGTTCCATCTTCTACTTCTGTATCAGCGCCAATTTCTTCTGTCAAATCTCCATCAGCATACCAAGTAAAAGCAGCACCATCTTCGCCTTCGATAATTAAATCAGCCAAAGTTTGACCTTCATCAAGCGTTTGTTCTGCATCACCAGTTGGTGCGGTGATGTCGCAAGGGGTTTCCTCACTGTACCCTGTCCATTCGATATTGTCTAAAGTGATTTGTGCTCCTGTTGCACGTATTTCTAAGGTAAATTCCCCTTCGGTGTTGATGTCTGTTACCTCAAAAGGGTAAATCGTTTCGTCTGTATCAGGTTCAAAATTTAATGTAAATTCCTCAATAAGAGTTCCATTAATATATAATTCTAAACCTCTGGCTCCCCCTCCGGTAAATGCTTTGCGAGTATCGACAGAAAAATTCCCAATTCCACCTTGTATAGTGGTCGTTAAATTACCGGATTCATTGTTGTTTCTTAGCATTATACCTTCTCCTGTGATAGAGTACTGCCCCTCATCTCTTGATTCAGTATATTCCCAAGTAATACCGTCATTTCCTACAAATGAACCATCAGAATATCCATTCCCTGGTAAATCTGTAGCGTTGTCGAAGGTTTCTAAACCTTGTGCAAATCCTATCGTTGTGGATAGGAAAGCGAAAAAAATCAGTGTAATCTTCTTCATAATAATAAAATTTATAGTTTATCGAAGTAAATTTAATAAAAAAAAATAATTAGACAAATAGATGTGATTACTTTTCATAACGTGAATTTTAATATTCCTTTTTTGTCAAGCAAGAACTTAAATCGGTTTAAGAGAGAAAAGGATGGTTTCAAAAGCCACCCTTTTCTAAAGATAAAGTATGAAAATCTATTTAATAACCTGAGTTCGATTAATCAGAATATTGCTAACTGATTTGTTTTTAGCTCATTATATTGTATTGAAGGTTTTTTAGGAAAAAATGAATAAGCAATTAGCCCCGAAATAAGGTTTGTAAAAAAGTTTCCTATAGATCT
>DATGOD010000050.1:0-5365 GCA_035306305.1 Flavobacterium sp. | reverse complement strand
TTTCAACTTTTATTAAAATGTTTAAAACATCTAAATAACGAGATTAATATTCACGAATTTGAAGATTTAGAAGAATATTATATTTACGCTACTCCTTCCAGAGGAAGTCATTACAGCGGAGTTGTAGAGTCTTGTGATTTTTTCCTTTTTGATAAAAATTTAGATTACACTAAAGGATTTAAAATCAGATATTTTTCAACAAACAGCATTAATATCCAAAAATTAATGTTTGAAAGCGATTCTACAGATGTAAATATTAATCCTCAAAACGATTCTTTATCTTTATCAGCAATCTATATTGACAAAACACAAGAAAATTACATCAGAAATGTTTTAATAAAATTCAAATCGCAAAACATAGACACACTAATTAATGAAGAACTTTTATTAACAGATAGTAATCAATTTGAATTTGGCGAGTTTATATTTCACATCAAGGATTATGGGGTTACACCTATTCAAGCATACTTTTTTAATCTTTATAACAAAAAATACTTTTTCATTGATTAACCACAAAAACCACTAATTCATCTGAATGATTTACCTTTGCGTAAATTTTAGGTTACGAATATGTTAAAAAATAATTTACGATTTCAAGAAGCATCTGTATTGTTATACCGTCTTTTATTGGCTTTTCTTTTTTATGGATTAGCTCGTTTGTTTTTTGTAATTTTCAATGGCAGTTTGGTTCATGTCGATAGTATCGGAACGTTTTTTCGTTTGCAAGGATATGGATTGACATTCGACGCAATCAGTATTTTTTATACCAATGCTTTGTTTGTTCTTCTGTCGGTTCTTCCGTTGTGGATAAACACATCAAAAGCCTATCAAAAAACGCTTTTCTACGTCTATTTTGTCTGTAATCTCATTCCGTATTCTGCCAATTTCATTGATTTTATTTATTACAAATTTACCTTAGCTCGAACCACCATCAATGTATTTGACACACTCGAACACGAATCGAATCTCACAACGTTATTTTTTGGCTTTTTGACCAGATATTGGTATATATTTTTGTTGTTTTTTGTCTCTGCCATCATTTGGATTTGGCTCTACAAAAAGGTAAAAATTCAACCGCAATCTATAAGCAATAAAAAAATCTATTTTTCTTGTTCTTTTGTCTATTTCATCATCACTGCGATAGTAATGATTGGTGGCATTCGTGGTGATTTGAAAAAATCTACCCGACCGCTCAATATCGTTGATGCCAGCCGACACGTTACCCAATTGGAGCACGCAGATGTTATTCTCAACACCGCTTTTACCATTCTGCGAACAGTTGGTAAAACCAGTTTTGTCATGCCTGATTATATGTCTATTTCAGATGCAGAAAACATAGCAAATCCAATCAAAAAATACGATAATGCAAATACAGACAAACCGAATATTGTCGTTTTCATTACCGAAAGTTTTGGACGAGAATATTTAGGTACATTCAATGAAGATTACCACATCGACAATTACCAAAGTTATACGCCATTCTTGGATTCGTTGGCACAAGAAAGTTTGTATTTTACCAACGCTTTTGCCAACGGAAGTAAATCTATTCATGGTATGTCGTCGGTTTTGGCGGGAATTCCGTCATTCAAAGATGCCTTTACCTCCTCGCCTTTTCCGAATCAAAATATCGAATCGTTGGTTTCTATAGTTAACGAAATGGGATATGACACATCTTTTTTTCACGGTGCACCAAATGGTTCAATGGGATTTTTAGGTTTTAGCAAAATACTTGGTTTTGACCATTATTACGGAAAAACAGAATACAACAACGATGCTGATTTTGACGGTGTTTGGGGAATTTGGGACGAACCATTTTTCCAGTTTATGAAAAAAACTTTAGACGAAAAAAAAGGCCCTTTCATGGCAACAATATTCAGCTGTACTTCACACGAGCCTTTTCAAATTCCAGCAGAATATGAAGGTCAATTTCCGAAAGGAGATTTGCCGATACATCAATGTGTAGGTTACACCGATTATGCTTTCCGACGATTTTTCGAAGAAGCCCAAAAACAACCTTGGTTCGACAATACGATTTTTGTGATTACCGCCGACCATACCAACCAAAAATTGTATGATTTTTATCAATATGGCATACAGCGATCTGCCGTTCCAATCATGTTTTACACACCCAACAAAAAACTTGTAGGTAAACGTACAGATTTGGCTCAACAAATTGATATTTATCCAACTTTGATTGATTATATCGGTTACAACAAACCTTTTAGAAGTTGGGGACGAAGTTTGATTAGCGATAAAGAAAAACCGCAATTTATCGGTTATTTGAACAACCAATATGTTTTGGCCCAAGGCAATTACATTTGCACTTTCGACGGCAAAAACGCCACCGGTTTTTACGACAAAAAGGACACACAACTCAGTCATAATCTTATCGAAAATAAAAACAACGAAATGCTCGCTATCGAAACTGCTTGCAAAGCATTTCTGCAAGATTATTTCTATCGGATTATTGAGAAAAAACTGTAAATTATAAAGCTATCTAAAGAAGATGATTAATCGCAAAATAATTTTGTAATTTAGCCGAAAAATTTATCTATGCCTTCAGACTGTTTGAGCTATCAAAATTCGGGATGGTTTTCTGCTTTAATGACAGACTATCTCAACCAGAAAAGCGAGTTACAATCGCTGTATAACCGTTTTCCGAGTATAGAAAATTTCCGTCAGCAAATTGAGGAAAAAAACACGAATTTCAACCCTGAAAACCGCAAAGTTCTTCATCGTGTTTTGATGGAACAATACCGCGGATTGGATGTGTCATCTTCAACGCAAATCCATATTGATGTTCTTCAGCAAAACAATACTTTTACAGTTACCACAGGGCATCAGCTCAACTTATTCACCGGTCCGTTATATTTTTTATATAAAATTATTTCTACTATAAATTTGTGTAAAGAATTAAAAACGAAATATCCCGATTACCATTTTGTTCCGGTATATTGGATGGCGACCGAAGATCATGATTTTGACGAAATTTGCTTTTTCAATTTTGAAAGCATCAAATTCAAATGGAACAAAGAAGCCGCGGGACCTGTCGGAAGATTGAATACTGATGGTTTGAAGGATATTTACGAAGCTTTTTCTACACATTTGGGCGTTGGAAAAAATGCCGAACAAATCAAAAAATGGTTTGACGAAGCCTATTTACAACACCTAAATCTGGCAGAAGCAACCCGATATTTAGCCAATCAACTTTTCGGAAATGATGGTTTGGTTATTATCGACGGCGACAATACAGAACTCAAAAAAATGTTTGCTCCGCACGTTCAGCGTGAATTAACCGAAAGAAAATCGAAATTATGGGCAGAAGAAAGTTTTCCTGTTCTTTCTGATTACAACATTCAGGTTAATCCGCGAGAAATCAATTTGTTTTATATAGAAGATAATCTGCGAGAACGCATTGTTTTTGAAGACAATCAATACAAAGTTTTAAATACTTCGCTTACTTTTTCGGAAGAAGAAATCGTTGATTTATTACACAAAAATCCGGAGAAATTCAGCCCGAATGTGATTTTGCGTCCATTGTATCAAGAAGTAATTTTACCCAATTTATGTTACATTGGCGGTGGTGGCGAATTGGCATATTGGCTGGAATTAAAAGCCGTTTTCAATAACCACAACATTACTTTTCCGATGCTTTTATTGCGAAATTCCGTATTATTAACCACAGAAAAACAAGTGAACAAAGCGGATAAATTAGGTTTATCTTGGCAAGATTTATTCCTAAAAAGCGAAAAACTCATCAATACCAAAACCAACGAATTGTCAGCAAATACATTTGATTTTACTCAACAAAAGCAATTTTTGCATCAACAATTTGACGCACTAAGATTAATTGCTCAACAAACCGACAAATCGTTTATCGGTGCAGTTGAAGCTCAAGAGAAAAAGCAAATCAAAGGCTTGCAAAACCTTGAAAAACGTTTGTTAAAAGCCGAGAAACGCGTGCATCGAGAACAATTAGACCGGATTATTGAATTACAAACCGCCTTGTTTCCGAACGGAAGTTTGCAAGAAAGACAAGTTAATTTTGCCGAATATTACAAAATTGCCGGTAATGATTTATTCGACAAATTGTTTGAGAACCTTCATCCATTGGAACAAAATTTCACGATTATCACATTATAAGTCGATTTAAAAAAGCATTTTGAACACAATCATTGGGTTTTTCTGTATATTTGTTATCAAACGCAGATATTATGAACTATACAGATAAAATGCTTCGCGACGACGCTCTACAAAATAAAGTGATTATTGTAACTGGTGGCGGAAGCGGTTTGGGAAAAGCCATGACAACTTATTTTTTGGAGTTGGGAGCAAAAGTTGCCATCACTTCACGTAATTTGGAAAAACTAAAAAATACCGCCGAAGAATTAACTGCGCAAACTGGCGGGATTTGTCTTCCAGTTGCTTGTGATGTTCGCCAATACGACCAAGTTGAAAATATGCTGAACGAAGTGCTGAACGCTTTTGGCAAAGTGGATATTTTGGTAAATAATGCCGCAGGAAATTTCATCTCGCCCACCGAACGTTTATCGGCAAACGCGTTTGATACGATTATTGATATTGTGCTGAAAGGTTCTAAAAACTGCACATTAGCTTTAGGAAAACACTGGATTGACCGAGGCGAAAAAAATAAAACGGTTCTGAATATCGTAACTACTTATGCTTGGACAGGTTCTGCCTACGTAGTACCGAGTGCTACGGCAAAAGCCGGCGTGTTGGCCATGACACGCAGTTTGGCAGTGGAATGGGCAAAATACGGCATCCGGATGAATGCTATTGCTCCGGGACCTTTTCCAACAAAAGGTGCATGGGACAGATTGCTACCAGGCGATTTGAAGGATAAATTCGACTTGAGCCAAAAAGTCCCGTTGAAACGTGTGGGCGAACATCAAGAATTGGCGAATTTGGCTGCCTATCTGGTTTCAGATTTTTCAGCATACATCAACGGCGAAGTAATTACAATAGATGGTGGCGAATGGTTGCAAGGTGCCGGGCAGTTTAATCTATTGGAAAATATCCCAACCGAAATGTGGGATATGCTTGAAACGATGATTAAAGAAAAAGGAAGAAAGTGAGTTTTTGGGCGTATTTCCATAAATACTGTTTATCACAACAAATTCACAAAGAAAATGTTCGGAGAAAAAAGAAAAAAGTTCGGAGAAAATAACCATCCTCAGCCCACCTTTTCCACTTGGTTTTAATCTCTTTTCGATTACTTGTCAGAAGTTTAGCAAATTGTTAATAAATAAGGTTTTCAAAAACCGTAAATTATTGTAATTTTACCGTTTAAAAATCTATTGAAATCAAATGGGTAAAATCATTGCTATAGCTAATCAAAAAGGCG
>DATGOD010000049.1:0-14387 GCA_035306305.1 Flavobacterium sp. | reverse complement strand
GCTTTACTGATGTTGTATTTCGAGATTTCTCTCAATTTGAGTTCTTGCTCAATCCTGATTTTTCCCCAGTTTTTTATTCGATGCTTGCCTCTTGCAAAAGCTATAGCAAAACGTTCTTCATTCAAAAAATTATGAGCAATCAAATGAACAATGATATAATCACTGGCTTGTTGTTGCATACCGAGTGATTGCAGCTTTTGAACAACTTCTTTGTGGCATCTTTCCTGATAGGCACAGTATTGTTCTAATTTTTTTCGTGCAGTTTCAACGTCTATGTAGTTTTCGCTACTATTCAATCCCTAATTTTTTATGGGTTTCACTGATCGCTTTTTCATTTTTTTCGTCTATCCATTCTTGTCCTTTTCTGCGTCGCATAAAATTGTCGTAATGACGCATGATAGCGACATTGTATGCGGCTTTCAACAAATACTTCGGATTTCTTGGAAAAGCTCTCAAACTCATCGAAAAACTTGGTGTGAGGTATTTCATGTAATGCCAATATCCTTCGGGCATGTACAACATTTCACCGTGTTTGAGGTTACACACATATCCTTGTGCTTGCTTGAGTGCCGGAAATTTGTCAAAATCAGGAACGTCAAAATCAATATCTTCTCTCGATATTAACGCATGTGGCACCTTATACATATAAGGTGTTTGACTTGGCGGAAAAATAACACATTGTTTTTCGCCGTTAAAATTAAAGTGCAATATGTTGGAATAATCGATATCAAAATGCATGAAAACCTTTGAGTTTTCGCCACCAAAGAAAAGCATCGGCAATTGTTTTACCAACCGCAAACCGATTTTTGGCCATTTGAAATCTTCTCGAAGCTGCGGCACTTCTTTCATGATATTATACAGAAAAATACGATAATTGGTCGGTTCTTTTTCCAACAAATCGATGTACTCGCTCATTTTCATTTCGGCATGAGCTTCGTTAAAACCATCCTCTGCCCTAACTGGTCGGTCGTCATACAACGGCACGATTTTATCACCGGCAATTTCTTTGATATATGACAAATGCCATTTGTCGTAAGCCGGCCAGTCTTCGGTTAAACGTTCGACAACAACCGGAATTTGTGGTTTGACATAGTTTTCCATAAAATCCTTTTTGCTTATGGTCGAAACTCTGTCTATGGGTTTTAGATTTAAGTGTTCCATCACGAAAGTGTTTAGATCTATGTTTGGCAAGAAATTTTGCTAAAAAATTTTATCCCTCAAATTTACAAATTCTTCATCATTCGATAACTTAGAATTAATTTTTTATTTTTTGATCTATGTCAATGGCTCAAGTCTTTGATTTATTGTAATTTTGCTGAAAAATTAAACGATTTATGGAATTAACAGACGCATTACAATGGAGATACGCTACGAAACGAATGAACGGACAAAAGGTTGATCAAGAATTGGTTGACGAAATTATTAGCGCCGCACATTTTGCCCCCACCTCATCTGGTTTGCAACCATTTGAAATCATTGTCGTATCTAATCCTGCATTGAAAAAAGAAATACAGAAAGTAGCTTTTAATCAACCGCAAATCGTCGAAGGTTCGCATGTTTTGGTTTTTGCTGCTTGGGATAAATATACCGACGAACGCATCGACGCCGTATTTGACCACATGAACACAGAAAGAGGCCTTCCATTGGATACCACCGACGATTACAAAAAAGGACTAAAAGAAACGCTTTTTTCTTGGTCTGAAGAGCAACAAGCATTTCATACCGCCAAACAATCTTATATCGGTTTTGGAATGGCGATTGCCGCCGCAGCGATGCTCAAAGTAGATGCTTCGCCAATGGACGGTTTTGTCAATGCAGATTTGGACAAATTGCTCGAATTAGACAAAAAAGGTTTAAAATCAACAGCTTTGCTTACTTTGGGTTATCGCGATGCCGACAATGATTGGCTGGTTGATTTGAAAAAAGTAAGAAAACCTAAAAACGATTTTCTAACCGAAATCAAATAATTATTGGTTATTATTATCAATAACGCCCCGCGAATGTTTGCGGGGCGTTGTTTTTTTTCGGTTTAATCGTAATGAAACCGGCATTTTGCAATGAGGATTTCTCTACTCCACATAACCATTATTGCTCAAATCTACATCTGTCATTAACGACGACGGATCGATAACTACTGCTTTTATCTTTTTATCCGAATCTATCTGAAAAGTATAAGTCGGGTGTGCCCAACCCCATTCTGTCAAAACGGTTCTTTTCAATTCCGGATAAGGGTTTTCTTTTTGCCAACGCAACAAATCATTCGGGATATAAAAGGTTTCGGAGCTGTCGTCTTCATATACAACCAACAAATCTATCGGCATCGGCATTTCGCCAATTCTTTCCAAAGTAATCGTTTTTCCTTCTACCGATTTTACAGCATAATCTACCGTTTTGGTCGTTTGTGTCCAATCGATAAAATACCAATCCAACTGAGCTCCGCTAACCTTTTCGGCTGTGCGTTTGAAATCGTTTGGCGTCGGGTGCGAAAAACGATAATCGTAATAATATCTTTTGAGCGATTGCATCGTATTATCCCAACCGATAATGTATGCCAACTGCGAAATAAATATTGCTCCTTTGGTGTAGGCAGCAATTCCGTAGCTCAAATTAGATGCATATCTGTCGGCGTGCGTGGTCAAAGGTTCTTCTTTGCCGGTTTGTACCAAATAATAATAATTTCCGTACATGGTTTGGAAAGGATTTTGGTCTTCTTGTTCGTGTTTTTCCATAATCTGATTAACTGCCAAATCAGAAATAAACGAGGTAAAACCTTCGTCCATCCACGGATGTTTGCTTTCGTTTGTCGCCAAAGTGTGCTGGAACCATTTGTGTGCCATTTCGTGTGCCGTTACGCCAATCAAACTTGCCAAGTTTCGTTCGCCTGTAATCAATGTACACATGGCATATTCCATTCCGCCATCGCCACCTTGGATAACCGAATATTGTTTGTACGGATATTTGCCAATTACGGTTTCAAAATATTTCATCAAATCGGCAGTTTTCTGTTGGAGTTTCTTCCAGTTTTCTTTGATTTCCGGATTATCTTTATAGAAAAAATGTAATTCAATTCCGTCGTCGGTCATCAGTATATCGTGGATATAATCCGGATCGGCTCCCCAAGCAAAATCATGTACATTGGGTGCAACAAAATGCCAAGTCAGCTCTTTTGTTTTACGAGGATATTTTACCTGAACGCCTTCATCTTCATAACCATGTCCGATTTCGTTTTTGTTTTGCAAATATCCAGATGCTCCGATAGTATAATCTTTGTCGATAGTGATTTTCACATCAAAATCGCCCCAAACGCCATGAAATTCTCGCCCGATATATGGGTCGGCATGCCAACCTTCAAAATCGTATTCTGCCATTTTCGGATACCATTGCGTCATCGACAAAGCCACGCCTTCGCTCGAATTTCGACCGGCACGACGAATCATAACCGGAACTTGTCCTTCAAAATCCAATGTGAATACGGTGGAACTGCCCGGCAATAATGGTTTTGCCAAATCAACTTCGAGAATCGTTTCGACTTCTTTGGTGTGCAAAGCTACTCCGTCTTGTTTGAGATTGGTTATTTTCAGAAAACCGATTTCGTCGGGTTGCAATTCTCCAATCGCACTGATGGTAACTTCTTCTCCTTGTTCATTTTTTACTTTTTTGACCATTCTTTTGTCCGGATCTTCGATGGTTGCCAACCGAATATCCATTTCGCTTCCGGGTTGGAAAGCATTAAAATATAAATGGTAAAAAACGCGTTGTAAAGTGTCCGGAGAGTTGTTGGTATAAGTCAGTTTTTGCGTTCCGGTGTAATGGTAATTTTCCACGTTCATATGCACGTCCATTTGATAATCAACGTGTTGCTGCCAATATCCCGGATTAGGATTTTTGTGTTGAGCAAAAACAGAAGTGGACAAAGCGACAAATAAAAGAAAAAGTTTTTTCATTGCAGGTCTTGTTTTTATATTCAATTTATACATTATTATCTTATGGCTAAGATAATTTAAAAAATGTAAAAACAAAACTTTTGTCGGTCTTTGACCATTCTATCTATAAAATCATCTAATAATAATTTCTTTTTTAATTTAAAAAATCGGTTATTTCTTCATTGTTTTCTTATTATCAAACAAAATAATTGCTATTATAGAAACAGCAATTATAACGCCATTAGCAATTAAATGCTGAGAATATGATAACTCATTAAAAATCCCACCACAAGAACATCCTTTATATAAACTAAAATTATTTAATGCAATTAAATAAATAGTAAAAACAAGCGTTAATCCCAATGATGCGTAAAACCCTATTATCTTATTCCAAAATAATAATGCTAAAATCGTTATTAATTCTAAGAAAGGAACTAAATAGAATACAATATCAATTTGATTATTTTTAATTATGGTCGACTTTTGTAAAGTATCCATAAAAGAATGCATATCAAAAATTTTATGGAACAAAGTGTATGTATATACTATGACTAATAATATTCTGCAACCATTTAATATATTCTGTTTCATTTTACCAAATATTTATTTATCGTGTTTTCAAACAATACAATAATATAATCCTTATATTTTACAATATGTCTCGGTTTTGACCCCTCGTAATCATCTATCTTATAACTTTCAATATATTTTCTATTATCCAAATTATAAACATCTATAAAACATTTATTAGAACTATCCCATTGGGTAGAATGGTCTGTAAGAATATATAATTTGTTTTCTTTATCAACAAAAGCAGATAAATTAGGATATAAATTATTTGGATCTACATATATTTCCTCGTTATTTGAATCTCGATATTCGAAATCAAGTTTGCCATATATAAGATTCATTTTTCCTTTATAAGAAAAGTTGCGGTCAAATAAATATACTCTATTTACCCCATAAGGTAATAACACTGAATATTTTTCATTAGAATAATATACTCCATCAAGTGTAATTCCACTATTATCATATACATCTATATATTGATCCTTCACATCAATATTAGTAATCTTCTTTGTTTTATAATCAAACCTATCAAAATATACCTCATAATCCTTATTCCACCCTGACACAATAAAAGAATTATTACTATTATCAGACATTCTTTGAAATTGCTTTGGATATTTATAAACTTCTTCAATTTTCACTTCCTTATTATAAAGTGCTTTTACAATGCTATTCTTCATTTTATCATGAAAATACAAAGTATCTCCATCAATATTATAAATTCCTATAATCATTGAAGGGTCGTTATCTATGTTTAAATCTATCTCCCTAATATATGACAGAGGAGAAAGAGAATAATCAAATAATTTTCCTTCATTTCCTTTAGACCAACTTACAAAGTATAAATTATCCGAAACGACTCGCATTACACTCAATCGTTTATCTACTTTTAAAACTTCTTCTAAGGTTAATTGCTTTTCTATATTTCGCTCAGTATTTAACTCTAACTGTTTTTTGTTCTTATTATTTTGAATAAAAAACAACATTGCTACAATACCCAATATAATAATTGATATGATTATTACCCCTTTTTTCATAATTTTTTATTTAAAAAAGGAGGGGGTTCCCTCCTTTTATTAATGAAAATTTAAACTTGTGTTAGCACAGCAAACCATTTCTCCTCCTCCGCATCCAGCAGAATCATCTCCTATAAAAAATCTGTACATTTTACACATAAAAGAGTTGTTCTGTACTGAGGTTTCCGACTGGCTTGATGAACTTTGTGAAAAACCAGCATAGGTAATCGATAAAACGACCCCTAACAATAAAATCTTTTTCATTTTCTATAAATTTTAATTAAACAAAAAACTTATAATGAATATTATAAGTTCCGCTAAGGTAATCAAAAAAACTAAATTTCAAAATTTTTTGCCAAAATTTCTCAAACATCATCGTAATCAATCACGATTTTGTCTGTGATGGCATACGATTGGCAAGACAATATCAATCCTTCTTCGATTTCTTCGTCTGTCAAAATATGATTGCTTATCATTTCCACGCCACCTTCAATCACACGGCACATGCACGAACTGCAAATTCCGCCCTGACACGAATATGGAGCGTCCACGCCATGTTTCAATGCCGAAGACAATATATCTGCTTTTTTATCGATTGGAAAAGTTGTTGTAACGCCATCAACGGTAACTGTAAGTTCGGCCTGACCTTCTGTTTGCACCTCAACTTGGTTGTCCATCGGCGTAAACAATTCAAATTTCACTCGGTCTTTTTCCACGCCGTTCTCTGCCAGAATATCACTTGCTTTGTGAATCAAATCTTCTGGTCCGCACACGTAAAAAGCATCAAAAACGTGGTCTTTGTGTTTGTTTTTGGTTACGAAATTAATCAACGGTTTATCAATTCGACCAAAATGAGCACCATCAGCCTGAGCTCTGGTAAAAGTAAAATATGGGTAAAAATTATTCGGATATTTTTCCTGTAAAGCCAAAATTTGCTGATAGAAAATGGTTTCTTCCACATTTCTGTTTCCGTAAATCAACACTGCTTTGCTTTTGGGTTCGTTTTCCAATACGCTTTGCATGATAGAAATAACCGGCGTGATTCCGCTTCCGGCAGCAATTGCCAAAATATTTCTTTCGTTTGTAGCATCCGGTTCAAACACAAACCGACCTTCCGGCGTGCCTACTTCGAGAACATCGCCTACTTTTAGCTGTGTGTTGGCATAACGAGAAAAAATTCCGTTTTCGATTTCTTTCACTACAATTCTGAGTTCGTCGCTGTTCGGAGAAGAACAAACAGAATATGACCGTCTGATTTCTTCGTTTTCGTGTATATATTTAATATTGATATATTGTCCGGCAACAAACTGATAATCAGACTTTAAATTATCCGGAACGGAAAAAGCAACAGAAACCGATTTGGGTGTTTCTCTTCTGACGTCAATAACTTGGAGTGAATGAAATGTGGACATAAGATTAAATTTCGGGCAAAGATACGATTTTTGCGTGTTTTTCGAGTGGAAAAAGTTGAAAAAGCGTTAGGCATTAGGCGGTATGTGATAAGCAAAAAAGCAGATTAACAAAAAAACCGCCCGAAGGCGGCTGATAGTGTTATTTATTAATAAGAATTAACAAAATCCTCTCTAAAAACATTGTTAAATAATTCTTTGTCTTTAAATTTTTCTCTGACTTTACTCATTTCGTTAGCAAGTTCCACTTGTTTGGCACGTATAGGTTTTTCTTGCTCAAGCAAAATATTATATTGAGTTACTGCGTCTTCAACTGATTCAAAACCAGAATCGTCTATCCTTTCTGCAATCCATTCTTCAAAATTAGAAGCATATTCTTTGAAATAGAAAAAATCAAATTCTTCAGGAACTTTCTGAACAAATTTACCGAGAGTGTCCATATATTCCGCATGTTCATCAGAAGAATAGAAAGTAGTATAATTTTCCAACATTTCTTTGTATGATTCATCGTTTCGTACGTCTGACGCAGTTTGTGCCTGAGCAGTTACTCCTAAAAACAAGGCAATAATTAAAATTAAATTTTTCATGATACTTTTTTTAAATTTTCATTTTTTTTAGATTACTAGCTTACACCAGATAACAAGTTTTATATTAAAGATAACGCAGAAAATAAAGAATAAATTGCATTGTATTAAATTTTGCATTGTAACCATTAAAAAAACTCACAAAGAAAATAATCTCTGTGAGTTCTTATCAATATTTTTGGCTTAAAAATTAATTAGCTACTTGCTCTACCAATTTTCTCCATTCTTCCAATTCTGGAATACCTGGTTTTCTTTTTCCGAAAAACTGTACAATGATTTCGCCCATTTCGTTAAATGCTTCGATAGACGTTACAATACCGTCTGTGGTTGGTTTTCTTACGACCCATGTTTGAGCGATTTTGCTCATATCCAAGTGCATATTGAAATCCGGATCCATGATATTAAACCAGCCTTCGTGCCACAAAGTGCGTTTGATTTCGCCGGTATGGATTTGGATATTTCCTTTATTTCCGACAAAAACCATAATCGGTAATTCGGTTTTGGCAGCTTCTTCCAGCATATTTACAATCGCTTCTTTTTCGATACGATGTGCGTGATAATCATCTGGAGCCAACCTTAACGCTTGCGTGCGAGTTACGCCGAATTTTTTCATCATCATAAAGAAATCGTGTGTATCTTTCAATTCCAACCACGCTTTTTGGAAACCGGCTGTATCTATTTCATTATCCGGACGTTCGTCTATATCGACAAATGTAGATTCAACACTTTGTCCAATCGACTGATTGTCAGATTTATATTTTTCTACCAATGCTTCGTATGCTTCTACGTTGCTGTCTTTGGTCAGATATATTTTGTGAATCGCGTCTCCGTCTTTGGCAAAAAACTGAATACTTCTCATCGTTCCTCTCGGACTTTCGTCGGTTACAGCATATACCGTTGCCCACGGTCCCCAGAAAATTCTCATATCAATATCTTCGCCCACAAACAAGCCTGCATGTGAATTGGAAAAATCGGCATTGAGATAAACACCTTTTCGTTCGTGTACACATTCTTCGTTTCGGGTAAGTGCCATCACTTTTCCCAATGATTCGATTTCGGATAAAATATCCTGAAAATCAGGGTTTAATCGAGTTACATTCTCCCCTACTTTTGTCGCTAATAATTCTACTTCGCTCACGCCCAATTTTTCGGCAGCGTTTCGTATTCTCAATCGTGGTTGTTCTTTTTTCAGTTCTTCCCACTGTTGTTTCAAATTCAATATTGCATTCATATTTTATTGTTTATTCCAAATAGTATTAAAGGTTGATTATTTATTGGATTTTGGGTTATTGTACACGGAAAATTATATGCATCGCTGATAATTTTTTCCTGCAAAACTTCTTCTACGGTGTCAAACGCTGCTAATTTACCATTTTTTAGCAACAAAATACGGTCTGCAAACTGAGCAGCCAGATTAACATCGTGCATCACTACAATGGCGGTATTTTTCTGTCGCGTTTGTGCTTTGACCAATTCCAAAATCCGAAATTGATGTGCGACATCCAAATTATTTAACGGTTCGTCCATCAATAAAAGTTTTTGCTCAATATCATTTTCTAATTGTGCCAAAACTCTTGCCAAATGCACGCGTTGTCTTTCGCCTCCGGACAAATGTTCGTACAATCTTTCGCGAAGATGCCAAATATCTGTAGCTTTCATCCATTGACTGATAATTTCAAGGTCGTTTTCGGTTGGTTCGCCCTGAAAATATGGGTATCTTCCCATCAAAACAACTTCTTTGACGGACAGAGAAATATCTGAGGCTTGTTGTTGTGAAAACTTCGATTTGTGTTTGGGCATTTCTTTAACCGACCATTTTTCAACGGCTTTATCTTTAAAGAAAACGCGGTTTCTATCGGTTTTGATTTCGTGACTGATATAGCTGAGCAAAGTCGATTTGCCTGCTCCGTTTGGTCCGATAATCGCAATAAATTCGCCTTGTTTTATATCAAAATTGATATGTTGAAGAATCGAAATTTCTTTGTGTTGATAGGATATGTCGTGAACCTTTAGCATCACATAGATTTTTTATATTTCATCAAAATAGCAATAAAAACTGGTGCTCCCATCATCGCAGTAAGTATGCCGATTGGCAATTCTGACGGTTGCACAATGCTTCGGCTAAGTGTGTCGGCAAACAATAGAATAAATGCTCCCAACAAAGCCGATAAAGGCAATATGATTACATAATTCGATTGGAAAAGTAACCGTAATATGTAAGGAACTATTAATCCGACGAAACCGATATTTCCTGCAAAAGCCACCGATGTGCCGACCATCAATGCAGATAGTACAACGATTTGTTTTTTGGTTTTTTCTACTGGAATTCCCAAATGTTCGGCATCTTTTTCGCCCAACATCATTGCGTTTAAACTTTTTCCTTTGGGCATCAAGAAATAAAAACTGACAATTACCACGACAAACAAAATGATATTCTTTACCCAATTGGCTCCGCTAAGACTTCCTAACGTCCAGAAAGTGAGATTTCTCAGTTGTTCATCGGTAGAAAGATAAGTGAGCAAACCGGTTACTGCACCTGATAATGCCGTAATTGCTACACCGGAAAGCAATAAAATAACGACATTGGTTTTGCCTCGAGAAGATGACATTTTGTACACAAAACTCATCGTGAGCATCGCCCCGAAAAAAGCCATCACACTGAGAATCGAATAGCTCAATGCATCCGGAAAAAAAGCGATAAAATGTTCTCCAAGAACAATGGTTGTTGCGGCAAAAAGCATCGCTCCGGAAGTGATTCCTATTAAATCCGGCGACGCCAAAGGATTTTTAAACATCCCTTGCAAACACGTTCCGGAAACCGCCAAAGCACTCCCAATGAGAATTGCCATAACGATTCGCGGTAATCTTAACTGCAAAAGGACAAATTTGTCCGCATCGGCAATTTGTCCTCCAAACAGTAATGATTTTACGGTGTCAATGATTCCGTGTTCGAATTGATATGCACCCACAAACATAGATACCAACACCAATAATATGAGTGCAGCAATGAGTATAATCTTTGTAATCCGAACTTTTTGTGTCATTATCTCAATTTCTGATTAAGCTCTAACACAGCATCTCCCAATCGTGGACTAAATCCAGAAAGATATTGTCCGTCCATGGCAATTATTTTTTTGTTTTTTCCGGCATTGGTTTGAGCAACACCTTCTATATTAAGTATGCCTTCTGCTCCACCAATACTTTGTAATCCGCTATCAAACATCAAAATCACATCCGGATTAGCTTCTAAAAGAGCTTCTGGTGTAAATGGTTTGAAATCTTCAAAACCTTGTGCTGCATTCACTCCTCCTGCCAAATTAATGACTGCATCCAAAGGCGTGTTTTGTCCGGCAACCATCATATTTCCTGCTCCTCTTGCATAAATAAACAATACTTTTGGTTTGGTTTCAAACGGAACTACTTTTTCCAACTTAGCATTCATGTGGTCAATCATCGGTTGATAATTTTCTTTGTTCAACGAAGCCGCTACTTCTTTAATCAAATTGGCAGTTCCTTCCGGCGAAAATTCTTGGTTGATTAAATGTAAAGTGATATTCGCATCTTTGATTTGTTTCATCAAATCCGGATTAATATCCTTGTCGCTCGCATATACCACAGTCGGTTGCAAAGCAAGCAACGGTTCAATAGTTATTCCTCTTACATGACCTAAATCTGTAGCCGTTTTTTTCAATGATTCCGGATAAGTACTGGTTACATCCACACCAACAATATTCTCTTCTTCTCCAAGACTAACCAAAACTTCTGAAACAGCTCCACTCAAGGAAACGATTTTTGGAGGTTCATTTTGATTTTCTTCGGTGTTCTTTTTATTGTTACAAGAAACTGATAACAAAGCTATTGCAAAAAATAAAGCGATTTTTTTCATTTGTTTAATTTAGATTAAATTTAATTAAGGAACAAAGCTATTCATTTCCATTTTTATATCAAATTAATTTAGAATAAATTTAAATAATATTTTTCCTTTATTATTTAGTACCTTTGTATCATAATTCTTGGTACAGAAATAATGAGTTTTGATATACACAAAATACGCAAAGATTTTCCCATTCTAAACCAGCAGGTAAACGGAAAACCTTTGGTATATTTCGATAATGCGGCAACGGCACAAAAACCACAGGTTGTGATGGATGCGGAACAAAAATATTATTCCGAAATCAATGCAAACATTCATCGCGGTGTGCATTATTTAAGCCAGATTGCCACCGATGCGTACGAAGAAGCACGCGTCAAAATCCAAAAGCATCTCAATGCCAAAAACAATTTTGAAGTGCTTTTTACCGCCGGAACAACCTTTGGAATCAACTTGGTTGCCAACGGATTTGGTCAGCTTTTGCAGGCGGGCGATGAGGTCATTGTTTCGCACATAGAACATCATTCCAACATCGTTCCTTGGCAGTTTGCGTGTCAGCGTTCGGGTGCGGTTTTAAAAGTAATTCCAATGTTGGCAGACGGTTCTTTGGACATGGAAGCCTACGAACAACTTTTGACCGACAAAACCAAAATTGTTGCCGTAAACCATATTTCCAACGCGCTGGGAACCATCAATCCCGTAAAAACGATTATTGAAAAAGCACACGCTGTGGGCGCAGCCGTTTTGATTGACGGAGCACAGGCAACACCGCATTTAAAACCCGACGTACAGGATTTGGATTGCGAATTTTACGTTTTTTCCGGACATAAAATCTGTGGACCTACGGGAACCGGAATTTTGTACGGAAAAGAAGAATGGCTGAACAAATTGCCACCGTATCAAGGTGGCGGCGAAATGATTAAGCAAGTAACTTTTGAAAAAACAACGTATGCGTGTTTGCCCCATAAATTCGAAGCCGGAACGCCAAATATTGCCGGCGGCATTGTGTTGGGCGTAGCGGTTGATTATTTAAACAGCATTGGTTTCGATCAAATTGCGGCTTATGAAAAAGAGCTTTTGGATTACGCCACGAAACGTTTGAATGAATTGGAAAACATGGAGTTTTACGGAACGGCAAAAGAAAAAGCGTCGGTTATTTCGTTTAATTTCAAAGGCATTCATCCGTATGACGTAGGCGCAATTATCGACAAATTGGGCATCGCCGTGCGAACCGGACACCATTGTGCACAACCAATTATGGATTATTTCGGAATTCCGGGAACCATTCGTGCGTCGTTTGCGTTTTACAATACCAAAGAAGAAATTGACCAAATGATCGAAGCTTTGAAAAAAGCACAGATGATGTTGAGTTAATCAACTGTCATTCTGAACGTAGTGAAGAATCTAAGAAAGAGATTCCTCGTTCCTCGGAATGACAACAAACAAAACCAGAAACAAAAAGAATGACAATACAAGAAATACAAGAAGAAATTGTGGATGAATTTGCCATGTTCGACGATTGGATGCAACGTTACGAATACATCATCGAGCTGGGAAAAACATTACCATTAATAGACGAACAATACAAAGTAGAAGAAAATCTGATTCGTGGATGCCAGTCGCAAGTGTGGTTGCACGCCGAAAAACAAGACGGAAAAATTGTTTTCACTGCCGACAGCGACGCGATTTTGACCAAAGGAATCATTGCGATTTTAATCAGAACGTTTTCAAACCAAAAACCCGAAGACGTGATGAATGCCGATACTTCGTTTATAGACGAAATCGGACTGAAAGAGCATTTGTCGCCCACGCGTGCCAACGGATTGGTATCTATGATGAAACAAATAAAATTATATGCAATCGCCCTTCAAACCAACTAACGAAATGGAAGAACAAATTGATATGCACCAATTGGGAGAAAGTATCGTAAAAGTATTAAAAACGATTTTCGACCCCGAAATCCCCGTAGATATTTACGAATTGGGATTGATTTACGACGTGTTTGTAAACGAAGACCGCGAAGTAAAAATTTTGATGACCTTAACCTCGCCCAACTGCCCCGTTGCCGAAACATTGCCAATGGAAGTGGAAGAAAAAATCAAATCGATTGATATGGTAAAAGACGTAGAAATCGAGCTGACATTCGATCCGCCTTGGGACAGAGAAATGATGAGCGAAGAAGCAAAACTGGAACTGGGAATGTTGTAATTATGGAAGAAGAAATCATTAATAAAGTAGCCCAAAGCGGCTTGGTGGTTTTTGATTTGGAAGATTATTATCCAACCGAACCGCGTGTGGTTTTGGATATTTCGCAATGGTTGCACGGCGGATTTATTTTAAAGGAAAAAGAATTTCGCACCGCCCTGAAAGAAACCGATTGGAGCGTTTACGAAAACCAATTGGTCGCATTGACCTGCACCACCGATGCCATTTTGCCGTCGTGGGCGTTTATGTTGGTGTCGTCCCATTTGCAACCGTATGCCAAATTCGTGGCACAAGGCGATTTACACACGCTGGATTTTGCGTTTTATCAAAATAAAATTGCTACCTTAGATTTTTCGGAATACAAAGACCAGCCGGTCATCATAAAAGGATGTGCCAAAAAGCCCATTCCCGAAGAAGCTTACGTGATGGCAACGCAGAAAATGATGCACTACGCACGGTCGATTATGTTTGGCGAAGCGTGTTCTGCCGTCCCTGTTTTCAAACGAAAAAGAAGCTGATTGCTTGATTGTACTGATATAATTTTTACCTTTGCTAAAAATATAGATCATGAAAAAAGCATTCGTTTTATGCAGTGCCTTACTGGTTTCAGGAATGGCATTTGCTCAGGAACCAGAGAAAAGTGATGCACAAATTGCTGCCGAAACTATTTACAAAACTACCGAAGATGCTCAAAAAGCGGAGGAAAGACCTAATGGTTGGTTGAAACAAGGAAATATTTCGTTGTTGGGTAGCCAATCGAGTTTTTCGCAATGGCAAGCCGGTGGTTCGAACAACCTTTCTGTGAACTT
>DATGOD010000048.1:0-2547 GCA_035306305.1 Flavobacterium sp. | reverse complement strand
CGTCTGAGAGAAATTACATTTCGTGCCGTGGGTGAAGGAACCAACAAATCCATCGATTTAGATCAGTATGATCGTTATTATCATCATATGTTTTTGTGGGATGACAATGCCAAATGTATTGCCGGTGCGTATCGTATGGGCTTGGGCAAGGAAATTTATCCCAAATACGGCGTAGAAGGTTTTTATATTACAGAACTTTTTCGTTTAGAACCAGAACTCCATTCCATGATGGAACAATCCATTGAAATGGGACGTGCTTTCATTGTTGCCGAATACCAGCAAAAACCTATGCCATTGTTTTTATTGTGGAAAGGAATTGTGCACACTACGCTGCGGTATCCCGAACATAACTTTTTGATTGGCGGTGTAAGCATCAGTAATCAGTTTTCGGATTTCAGTAAATCTTTGATGATCGAGTTTATGAAATCGCATTTTTACGATCCGTATGTGGCGCAATATGTTCAGGCAAAAAAAGAATACAAAGTACAACTGAAAGATGCGGACAAAGACTTTGTCTTTAACGAAGCCGAAGCCGATCTCAATAAATTTGATAAACTGATCGAAGAAGTAGAGCCCGGTGGACTGCGTTTACCTGTATTGATCAAAAAATATATCAAGCAAAATGCTCGTGTGGTGGCATTCAATGTAGATCCGCTGTTCAACAATGCCATTGACGGACTGATGTATATCCGTATCGCTGATTTGCCGGAAAGCACGGTTCGTCCGGTAATGGAAGAATTACAACGTGAGCTGGAGCAGAAAATCAATGAGAAGACAGAGGAATAAAGTGGGCAATGCCCGCTTTTATTTTTGAAACAGATCAATAATTTTATCAACAATAATTTGTGCCAGTTTTTCTTTACTTTCCATTGTCCAGCCGGCAATGTGCGGAGAAAGCAGCACATTATCTGCTTGAATGAGATATTGAAATGCTTCGGGCAATTCGTTATCGGAGAACATATTTTCAAACGAGGATTTTTCGTATTCCAATACGTCCAGACCTGCACCCAAAATCTTTCCGGATTTTATTGCTTTAACCAAATCATTCGTTTTGACCGATTTTCCCCGGGCAGTATTAATAAACCAGAACGGTTTGTGAAAGCCATCAATAAATTCCTTATTGACTAAATGAAATGTGTCGGGGGTTTGAGGTGTATGCAGACTCAATATATCGGTTTGCTGCTGCAATTGTTCCAACGATACTTGTTGCCCGTTTTCATCGCCTACATGATGTTTGATGTCGTAGCAGATCACTTTGCAATCAAAACCTTTTAGTCGTTTTGCAAAAGTTTTTCCCATTACCCCATAACCGATAATTCCCACAGTTTTTCCTTCGATTTCAAATCCGCGGTTTTCTTCGCGTTTCCAAATGCCGTTGCGTACCTCTTTATCCACAAAAGACAATTTATTCATCAGGTTCAAAAGCATCCCCAAAGCATGTTCGGCAACAGCTGTTCGGTTGCCTTCCGGAGCAGCGATGAGTTTTATACCTTTTTTTTTGGCATAATCACAGTCAATGTTTTCCAAACCTGCCCCCACTCTAGCGATAAATTTTAAATTGGTGGCTGCGTCTAAAAAATGCTGATCGATTTTAAACCGACTTCGTAAAACAAGACCGTCATAAGCATTTATTTTTTGTTCAATATATTCTTTAGAAGAGGTATAATCTTCATGATTTTCAAATCCGGCAATTGTTAATTGCTCTATAAGTAGTGGGTGATTGGTATCTAAGTGCAGTATCTTCATTTTCCGATATTTTGTAACTTGTTCAGATTGAAAAGTAGATCAAAATAAAGAATTTTTATCCATATATTAAGATAAAAAAAAATAATCTATTTTCTAAAAAATATTTATTAAACTCATTTAAATTTTTTCAATATTCATTTTTCTTAAAGCAATGCCCATAAAATCGAGATAATTACACCCTAACAGTTGTTCTAGTCACATTAAGTAGAGACCGAAATTGTCTATCCACGCATTAGTTCTTTCTATGCTATATCTTTCCTCATAAAGCTGTAGGTCAAAATATTCATCTCTAGCAGATGATTCTGAGTTTCTTTTGTTAAAACAAATATTAACATTTCTTTCACAACATTCCCTAAATTTTTTTAGAATCAAATCCTGCATCTACATTGAGAAAAAGCCCTTTTACGGAAATATCAGCTTCTTCTAAAGTTAATGTTATTTCTTCAAACCGAACCTCAATAGAATGCCTGGTTTTAGGTTGTAAAGAATTGTATTTATTATTTCTTCCAAACTAGCTGTAGGCAGAAAACCTCTCTTTGGTAAAGGTAAATGAAAGATAATCTCATTTTTATTATATCTTTGTCAAGTACTTTGTACATAAGGGTTGATTTTGAAATGATTGTGTTTTGCAACACAAATTTCGAGAACTCTTTTTAATTTTTTTGAATATCCGTTTATTTACCCAATTAAGTTATATTAGCAATTACGAGTCTATCAAACACCTTTTCTCCGAAATATCTTCTATTGAGTTTATATACAAATTCATTGAGGTAGAGTTGTAGATATTTTCTTTTTATTTTG
>DATGOD010000047.1:0-8268 GCA_035306305.1 Flavobacterium sp. | reverse complement strand
CGGATTATTATTTTCCCGGACCTGGAGTAACCGCTCAGAAAGAATTAGGTCTGAAAACCGTTGGAGCGATTGATATTCGCAATCAATGTTCTGGATTTGTATATGCTATTTCTATTGCTGACCAATTTATCCGAACCGGTATGTATAAAAATATTTTGGTTATTGGCTCAGAGGTTCATTCCAAAGGTTTGGATATGACCACTCGAGGTCGTGGTGTTTCTGTGATTTTTGGCGATGGAGCAGGAGCTGCAGTACTAACAGCAACAAGTGATATGAGCAAAGGGATTTTGTCCACACATTTACATGCCGAAGGTGAGCATGCCGAAGAATTATCGCTCATTGCACCAGGGATGGGCAAGCGTTGGGTTAAAGATATTATTGCGGATAATAACCCGGATGATGTGAGTTATTATCCGTATATGAACGGACAATTTGTGTTTAAAAATGCAGTTACTCGATTTGCAGAAGTGATTCACGAAGGTTTGGCAGCCAATGATTTGCAAGTTTCGGATATCGATATGTTGATTCCGCATCAGGCGAATTTGAGAATATCCCAATTCATCCAGCAAAAATTCAAATTAGAAGATAATCAGGTTTATAATAACATCATGAAATATGGAAATACCACAGCTGCATCTATTCCGATTGCACTCACAGAAGCTTGGGAGCAAGGCAAAATCAAAGATAATGATTTGGTGGTGTTGGCAGCATTTGGTAGTGGTTTTACATGGGGAAGTACTATAATTCGTTGGTAAAAAAAACAGATTATGAAAATTGATAGAATAGAAAATTCCGGTCAGGCAAGATTGTTCAAAAATCCATATTTGGAAATGTTGACTAAAGGGCATCCCGTGATTATTTGGGGAATGTATATTCCTATTTTGTCCTATTTATTATATTGTGCTTATGTCAAGGTAGGACTGTCTGGTACTACAATCGTATTATTATTTTTCGGAGCAGTTCTTTTCTGGACATTTTTTGAGTATTTGGCTCATCGATATGTTTTTCATTTGATAAGCGATAACCCAAAATTACAGCGAGTAGCGTATGTGATGCACGGCAATCATCATCATTATCCGAGAGATAAACAGCGATTGTTTATGCCACCAGTACCAAGTTTGATTTTGGCGAGTTTGATTTTTGGTGTCATGTACGTTATCATGAACCAATATGCTTATGCATTTTTTCCGGGCTTTATGATTGGCTATTTGTTGTATGCATCTATGCATTATTTGATTCACGCCATTCCGCCACCGTTTCCGTTTATGAAACCTTTGTGGAGAAATCATCATTTGCATCATTATAAAGACGAAGAATTAGGATTTGGCGTGAGCAATACTTTTTGGGACAGAGTTTTCGGTACCATGTTCGATTTGAAAAAAGAAAGAGAAGACAAACAAAAGGTTGCCGAATTGATGTTTGATAAACAAAAATCAAATACATCGACAGACCAGCCGAAAAGAGTAATCATCGTAAGAAAACCAAAACAGGAGAATAAATCGTAAAATTTGTTCGGGTATTAAAAAAATGTTTACATTTGTATATCAAACTTTTATCAGATATGAAAGGACCATTGTTTTATTCTAAAATCCTGTTGTTCGGCGAATATGGAATCATCAAAGATTCCAGAGGATTATCGATTCCGTACAACTTCTACAAAGGTGCATTGAAAAAAAGTGATTTGCTTTCGGAAAATGCCCGAAAATCTAATGAAAGTCTGCGGAAATTTTCGACTTATTTGCAACAAATGCAAGAACAATATCCTGAATTGGTAACGTTTGATATTGAAAAACTCAATGCAGATATTGCCGATGGAATGTATTTTGATTCGAGTATTCCGCAAGGATACGGCGTAGGAAGTAGTGGAGCATTGGTAGCCGCAATTTACGACCAATATGCCTTAGATAAAATCACAGTTCTAGAAAATTTGACCAGAGAAAAATTGCTGGAACTCAAGAAAATATTCGGTCAAATGGAATCCTTTTTCCACGGAACAAGTTCTGGTTTAGACCCACTGAACAGCTATTTGAGCTTGCCAATTTTGATTAATTCCAAAGACAATATCGAGCCGACCGGCATTCCATCTCAACAATCAGAAGGCAAAGGTGCAGTCTTTTTGATTGATTCAGAAATGGTTGGAGAAACCGCTCCGATGGTAACCATGTTTATGGAAAACCTGAAAAACGAAGGTTTTAGAAATATGATGAAATTGGAATTTAACCAATATACCAACGCTTGTATCGACAGCTTTTTGTCAGGAAATTTCAAAAAAATGTTTTCCGACACCAAGCAATTATCTAAGCTGGTTTTGAACCATTTCAAACCGATGATTCCGGAAAGATTTCATCAAGTTTGGCAAAAAGGAATTGAAACCAATGATTACTATCTCAAGCTTTGTGGTTCGGGCGGTGGCGGCTATATTCTAGGCTTTGCACCCGATTTTGAAAAAGCACAAAACTCTTTAAAAGATTACAAACTAGAAGTCGTTTATAGAATATAAAGATTGCTCGTCCAGATTTATGTTATCACGCAAAAACCAACTTTTGTTGCTCAAAACATTCAGTATTTTTTCGGTGGTGCGTGGCTACAACATTGCCGTGGTAGTGCTGGCACAATATCTAGCGTCTATTTTTATCTTTGCCGATGACAAACGCGCTTTGGATGTGGTGCTCGACTGGCGACTTTTCTTGTTGGTGCTCAGTACTTCTTTGGCGATTGCTTCGGGATATATTATCAATAATTTTTACGATTCAGAAAAAGATTTAATCAATCGCCCGAACAAGTCTGTTTTAGACCGATTGGTTAGCCGAACTACGCAGTTCCGGATTTATTTTTTGATGAATTTTCTCAGCGTAGCTTTGGCGTGGATTGTATCGTTGCGAGCAGCAATATTTTTCTCGTTGTATATTTTCGTACTTTGGTTTTATTCGCATAAACTGAAAAAATATCCGATTGTTGGCAACATCATCGCAACGCTTTTAGTGATGGTGCCATTTTTTGCTATTTTGATACATTTTCAGAATTACAGTCCTGCGATTTTCCTGCACGGAGCGTATTTGTTTTTGCTGTTGTTTATCCGTGAGCTGATTAAAGACCTCGAAAACCTGGTAGGTGATTTGGCAAATAATTATCAGACGATTGCGGTTAAATACGGTGTGCAGACTTCCAAAATTATCCTTACTTCGTTGATTGTACTGAGCTGGATTCCTGCCTACATTTTGGTAAAAGATTATCACCTGGGCTATATGTCTTACTATTTTTACTTTACCTGTATTTTCGAACTTGTTTTAGGAATATTTGTCTGGTCGGCAAACAGTGTCAAATCTTATCGAAATATCCACAATTTTTTAAAACTGACCATTGTATTGGGAGTGATTTCCATCGCTTTGATAGACCCAAAAGTTATCATACACGGTAAAGAATTAATTCAGCAATTGCCTGATTAGATTATATTAGTGTGATCTGTGTCGTCCTTGTTTGGATTTATTTCCTCATTATTTTCTACGGGTATTTCAACCGATTGTGACATAATTTTCTCTTTGGATTTAAACCCGAAAAACAAAAAATAAACACAACTGATAAACCAACCAATCCATACCAAATAACCGCCCCAATGAAATTGAGCATTCATATATTTATGGCTGGTTTGCGTGAAATCCCAATAGGTGTACCCCAAACCAATTAATCCAACGATGATAAAAATCAAGTCGATAATTACGAAATTTTTGTAGTTGTTGAGTTTTCGGTTTAGTCCCAAAACAATAACCAAAAAAAGTTGTATGCAGAGTACAACCAACGCCGCTTTCCACCACGTTTTCAATAAAGTATATTCTTTATGAGTCACGCTGATGCCTAGTTTTCCGATAAAGGACATTTGCGAGAAAAGCACTCCCGCAATAAGGCTTAATATCCCCTGAAAAAGGATTAAATTGAAAACTCTTTTCATAAAATTATTTAATAATTTGAAATTTTTTATTTGAAATTTTGGACGTGAACCCCCAACTTGAAACAAAAAAAACTTGAAACTTTAAACCAAACTCATTGTAAAAGTAGTAAAAAAATAGCATTCATACATAGCCAATAATAACGTATCTTTGCAAAAAAATGTACGACATGAGCAACGACAGAGCAGGAAAACGCAATTTTAGCAAAGGCGGTTCAAACAAACCCAACTCAAAAAACACCAATAAACCACAATCGGCAAATGATGATAAAGGAATGCGGTTGAATAAATATATCGCTAATTCTGGAATGTGTTCCAGAAGAGATGCCGATTTGTATATCCGCACTGGAAATGTTACCGTAAACGGAAAAGTGATTACCGAAATGGGCTACCGCGTGCAACCAAAAGATGTGGTGCAATTTGACGGAGCAACCATTTTGCCAGAGAAAAAAGTGTATGTTTTGCTCAACAAACCCAAAGGTTTTTCTACCTCGTCTGCACAAGATAATGTTCGTCAATTAATCAGAAATGCTTCGACTTCAGAGTTGTTTCCTATTGGTTTTATGGATAAAACCACTTTGGGCTTATTGCTCTTTACGAACGACCAGGATATGATTCAGAAATTCACCAATTCAGCTCAACGTTCGTCAAAAATTTACCAAGTTTCTTTAGACAGAAATTGCAAGAAAGAAGATTTGGAAAAAATCAAAAATGGCGTAAAAATAGATGATAACAAAGTCTATGTAGAAGCAGTTGAATACGTTGAAAATAAGCCAAAAACAGAAGTTGGTATCGAAGTCAAAACTTCTAATATCAAAATTGTCAGAAAACTGTTTGAAGTGTTGGGATACGATGTGGTAAAACTCGACCGAGTAACGTTTGCCGGATTAACCAAATGGGGAATCAGCCGCGGACAATGGCGATTTTTGACCGAGCAAGAAGTTATTAATCTGAAAAATAGCAAATAACAATGAAAACCTATTCTACCAGAGACAATCTGCAAATTGTCTATGAGGATAATCATATCATTGTGATTAACAAAAGAGTAGGGGATATTGTACAAGGCGACCAAACCGGTGATAAACCGCTGAGCGAGGTCGTCAAAGAATATATTAAAGAAAAATACAATAAGCCAGGAGCCGTGTTTTTGGGTGTTGTTCATCGGTTAGACCGACCCACAAGCGGCGTTGTTTTATTTGCCAAAACATCCAAAGCGCTTAGCAGGCTAACGCAAGCATTCAAAGAACGACAAACCGAAAAAACGTATTGGGCAATCGTGAAAAATGCTCCTGAAAAATCTAAAGATACGTTGGTTCACTATCTGAAAAGATTTCCTAAAAAAAACATTTCAAAGGCTTATGATAAAGAGATATCGGATAGTAAAAAAGCGAGCTTATCCTACGAAATCAAGCAATCGCTAAACAGTTATCATCTGTTGGAAGTCGATTTACACACCGGCAGACATCATCAAATCAGAGTGCAACTTTCGGCTATCGGTTGCCCGATTAAAGGCGATTTGAAATATGGTTTTCCTCGTAGTAATCCCGATGGAGGCATTCATCTTCATGCCAGAAAATTAGCTCTTACACATCCGGTAACAAAAGAAAAAATGATTTTTTTGGCTACTCCGCCAAAAGATATTTTGTGGGATGCTATACATATCAAATAAATTTTATAATTTTAACTTATGGTGCTTATCAGAATTTTCTGTATAAGCGAGTTTTTCATTAAAAATGTGTAATTATGAAATGGGAAAGAAGAAAAAGTGACAAATTTGAAGACCGACGCGGAATGTCGGGCGGAAAAAAAACTTTGTTAGGCGGAGGCGTTGTCGGAATTATCGCTCTTTTGCTAACGATGTTTGGAGGCGAAACCGGACAGATGATTGGAACAGTGCTACAACAAGTACAACCTGCCGAGCAAACAGCTTCTGGAACGCAAACCAGAGAATTGTCTGAGGAAGAAAAAACTTTGGGCGATTTTTCTGAATTTGCTTTTGACACGAATAACGAAACTTGGACAAAAATTTTTGCTCAAAATGGATTGACTTATCAAGAACCGGGAATGGTTTTGTTTGACGATGGCGTAAGCACAGCTTGCGGAAATGCTTCGTCGGCGGTTGGGCCGTTTTATTGTCCAGCGGATAGAAAAGTGTATATGGATTTGCGTTTTTTTGACGAATTATACAACCGATTTGGTGCCAAAGAAGGCAATTTTGCGATTGCTTATGTGATTGCTCACGAAATGGGACATCATGTGCAAAATCTTTTAGGAACGAATGAAAAAGTAAGAAAAGCTCAGCAACAAACCAATCAGGTTAATGCCAACAAATTGTCGGTAGCACAAGAATTACAAGCCGATTTTTATGCTGGTGTTTGGGCGGCACATAATCAAAAGTGGCTCGAGTCGGGTGATATTGAAGTCGCAATTAGTGCAGCAACAGCAGTTGGTGACGATGCAATTCAAAGACGTGTTCAAGGCGAAGTAAATCCGGATAGTTTCACACATGGAACTTCTAAGCAAAGAGTAGAATGGTTTATGAAAGGATATCAAACCAAAGATATTAGCCAAGGCGATACTTTTAGTGCTTTGTTGAGATAGTAGTTTAAAATTTAAACATAAAAAAGGCTCAGATTTATACAAAATTCGGAGCCTTTTTTTGTCTAATTCTAATCGATTATAAAATCAACATAGCATCTCCGTAGGAGTAAAATTTGTATTTTTCTTTTACTGCTTCGGCATAAGCTTTTTTCATCAAATCATGTCCACAAAAAGCAGAAATCATCATCAATAAAGTAGATTTCGGCATGTGGAAATTAGTAATCATACAATCTGCAATGCTAAATTCGTATGGTGGAAAAATGAATTTATTTGTCCAACCTTCAAATGGATTAAGGGTTTTGTTGGTCGAAACCGAACTTTCAACAGCTCGCATTGAAGTAGTACCCACGCAGCAAACTTTTTTACCTTCGGCTTTGGCTTTATTGACAATATCACAAGCTTCTTGCTTGATAATCAGTTCTTCCGAATCCATTTTGTGTTTAGACAAATCTTCTACTTCCACCGGATTGAATGTTCCTAAACCGATGTGTAGAGTTACATTGGCAAAATTAACTCCTTTGATTTCCAGTCTTTTAAGTAAATGTTTGGAAAAATGCAAGCCTGCAGTTGGTGCGGCAACAGCCCCTTCTTCAGTGGCATAAATGGTTTGATAACGCTCTTCATCTTCCGGAACAACCGCTCGTTTGATGTATTTCGGAATAGGTGTTTCGCCTAATTCTTTCAGTTTTTTTCTGAACTCTTCATACGTTCCGTCATACAGAAAACGCAATGTTCGTCCGCGAGAAGTAGTATTGTCGATAACTTCAGCTACCAACGATTCGTCTTCTCCAAAATATAATTTGTTTCCAATACGGATTTTTCGGGCAGGATCAACCAAAACGTCCCATAAACGTTGCTCTTCGTTTAATTCGCGTAATAAGAAAACCTCGATGCGTGCACCGGTTTTTTCTTTATTTCCGTATAGACGTGCCGGGAAAACTTTGGTGTTGTTCAAAATCATAACATCGCCTTCATCAAAGTATTCGATAGCGTCTTTGAACAATCTGTGTTCGATTTCTCCGGTGTCGCGGTGTACAACCATTAAGCGTGCTTCGTCGCGGTTTTCTGACGGAAATTCTGCCAATAATTCTTCCGGTAAATCAAACTTGAAATGTGATAATTTCATGGATAAATAGGGTTAGTTAAACTTCATTAAGTCAATAAGTTTGCAAATATACGACTTGGAGATAGGCGTTGTCAAGTAAATGGCCAACTATTTGTCATCTATCATAAAACCAACTTTCTTCAAATCTTCCCAAAAATCGGGATAAGATTTAGCCACCACTTCGGCATTTTTAATCCGTAATTTTTGTTTGAAAGCCAACGGAGCAAACGCCATTGCCATACGGTGGTCTTGATAGGTCTCTATTTCAATAACAGAATCTGTAAAAACAACCGTATTTTTCAGTTCAATCGAATCATCGGTAATTGCCGTCTCTGCGCCGAATTTTCCCAATTCATTTTTCAATGCTTGTAAACGATCGGTTTCTTTTATTTTTAAGGTGTGCAGTCCTGTTAACGTACAGGTTATTCCCAATCTCAAACAAGTAATAATCAATGTTTGTGCGATGTCGGGCGTGTTGTTTAGTTGATAGTTGACAGTTGACAGTTGACAGTTGACAGTTTTTTCTAAAATGATTTCAGCATTTTGAAAAGTAGTCTGAACACCAAAATCCTTATAAATTTCCGCCAAAATAGCATCGCCCTGCAAACTGTCAGGTTTG
>DATGOD010000046.1:0-2427 GCA_035306305.1 Flavobacterium sp. | reverse complement strand
TTGTTGCCAACTTCAATAAAGTCGCCAACTTTGAGGTCTGCTTTTGTCCCGTGAAAATAAGTTTGAGCAAAAGGTGTAGAACCTTGTCCACTTGATTTCTGTTCGTTTTTGTTTTGTTCCATTGTTATTTTTAATGTCTGGTGTCGTCTGTGTTGGGTCGTCCTACAATGACCGCTAACGGCTCGGGGCTTCATGCAGGTTTCTCGCTTGCGTGAAACCCAAGTTCGAGGACAGTCCCGAAGGGCTGTGCTTGACGTGTGAAGCCCCGAGCCGTAGCGAGGGAAGCCCGAAGGGATTTCCTCGCTACGGGCCGCGTATTGGCGATGGGCGGGATTTTAGCACTGATGTTGATATGAGGAACGGACGTTGAGTTTTGCACTACCGTCCAATCGAAGCCGTTCAGCCCGCCTATTGCCAATACGATGTTGTGTGTTCGGCATTTTTTTATCAGTCAATTCCAAGTTCTTTATGCATTGCTTGCCATTCTTTTCCAAATTCAATCATTTCTAATGCAGCTTTTCGCTTGTCTTCGGGCAGACATTGAATGCAGGTTGGATACTGAATGCCCTTGTAATGCTCTTTACATTTAGGGCATAATTCCATATTTTTTAAATCATAATTAGATGCACATCTTCTACACGCAGTTATCGTATCTTCAAAGGAAAGATACTTTATATCGTCATCCAAATAGAGTAAAAATGCTTCTTTTCCAATTTTTTCTTCATCTTTGGTTTTTGCTATTTCTCTTTGAAACCAATATTTTATATTTGATAAATTATGCTTGTTTTTCCATTTGTCCTTTGATACAAAACATTTATCACGAACATTAAGAGCTTCTTCGTCTTCATAAAAAATTGCAATGAGTTCATCTAACGACTTATAAATTGGTTCATCAAATTCGTGTCGGCAATCTGCACAACGATATTGGGGAAGTTTCCTCACTCTCTTGTTAGGGCGATTATCTCCACAATTTGGGCATAAAGGGACAGGTACATAATCATAATATTTTATTATATGCTCCTTAAATTCAAATTTATCAATGGTGGAATTAGTTTCTTTGAAAATTCGAGTGTATTTTCTTGTTACTTCTCTTTCAAATTCAGAATATTTTTTGGGATGAGAAAGATGCTGTATTGTTAATGTGTCTGTACTGTTGCATATTTCACATTTTTCTTTAAGAATTTCAGCTCTTCTTTCTCTCCAATCTTTTGTGTGCCACGACCGTTGCCCTTCTTGGTAATCTTTCCAATATAGTTCTTTTGCAAGGTCTAATGAAATCTTTCCATTAACCAACTTTTCTCTTAATTCAATACGTTCATTATATGTCAACATATTTCATTTATTCTGATGTAATTACTTGCCTTATTTATAATGGTCTTTCGGTTTTGTTTTACTCAATAACAACTACAGGAACAGTTTTCCCAAATTTGCTTTTAGTTTCGTATTGATATGTTCCTATTTGTCTTGCACATTTGTTAGAAATATCTATTTTTTGGTCATCATAATATGTTTTGTCATCATAATTTATAAGCAAAACAACAACATCATTTCCTATATCGTAATTACGGTATGTTTTGCCACCATATAATTTTTCATCCGAATAATATTTTATGGTTGCAAGGGCTGCATTTGGTGCTATGACTTGAAAAATGTCTATTTCTGAAGATTTATTTTTTGAGGTTGTAGTTATACATTCCCCTTTTTCTTCAAAAATTGTTAGCCCAAGTAAACCGTCATTAGGCTTGTTTGCTATTGAGTACACATATAGTGCGAAAATTGTTGCTAATATCCCTGCAACAAAGCCACCAATAAAAATTAAAAATTTTTTCATATTCGTTGTCTTGTTAAACTTCTTGTCTGTGAGCTGTCGGTCGTCCTATGCTGACACACAACGGTTTCGGGCTTTGCGAAGGTGGCGATTTTTAGCACCGGACTTCATTCGAAACACCAAACTTCAAATTTACGAAAAACTGTCATACGAAGCACTGCACCGCCACTTTTGCAAAACCCGTGTTACCAGCTGGCGTTCTGTCTGTCGTGTAAGTCAGGTCCCATAGGAGTTTCGCTGTCATTGTCCAGTGAGTGTTTTTGTTTTTATATGTCGGCTGAAGGTTGGCGGGTTTAAAAATTTTTGAAGGAAAGGAAATTTTAAAAAATAATTTACTCGGGTGGGAAAGGTGGAAGCTCTTTTGCAAACTTTGGTCTGCGGGTTGGCTTGTAGCGGTTTGCAAATGTGCTTACACCTGTGGGTTGGTTTCTATCTTGTCATTCCAATAATAGCTGTCCGGATAAGGTCGTTTGCCGAATATTGCAGTTCCAACTCGAATTATCGTTGAGCCTTCTTCAATGGCTGTTTCTAAGTCGTTACTCATTCCCATTGATAAGTCGTGAACAGATAAGTCTTTATCTAGCATACTTAGTTGAATG
>DATGOD010000045.1:0-2384 GCA_035306305.1 Flavobacterium sp. | reverse complement strand
ATATATCGACATGTACAAGGATTTGGCTATTGATAATATGCGGGAATACAAAATTCCGGCAAGTATCAAAATGGCTCAGGCAATTCTGGAGTCCGGTTCCGGAAACGGCAGGCTCGCACGCGAGGCACACAACCATTTTGGTATCAAATGCAAAAATACATGGACAGGAAAATCGGTTCGCCACACCGACGACGCTCCTGACGAGTGCTTTAGAATGTACGATTCAACCGAAGATTCTTTCAAAGACCATTCTGAGTTTTTGGCATACAGACCTTTTTATAAAAAACTATTCACATTAGACCCGTCAGATTATGTAGGTTGGGCAAAAGGACTGAAACAGGCTGGATATGCCACCGACCCGAAATATGCCGAAAAATTGATTTCGATTATTGAACGGTATGAGTTATATGAGTTAGACAAAGAGGCTTTGGGTAGCGACTATAAAAAAATTCAACACACAGCAACAACTAGCTTAATTACAGATTATTACACCGTGCAAAGAGGAGATACGCTGTATGGAATTTCACAAAAATATAATTCTACGGTTGACGAAATCAAAAGATTGAATAACTTGTCGGGCGATACGATTTCGATTGGACAGAATTTGAAAGTAAGGTGATTTGAATTTGTCTTATGAAACTATTTCTTCTAAACATACTATCATTTTTTCTCGTTTTAGGGCATAATTTCAAACCTAATACAGAACAGAAAGATGTTGGAGATGACTTGTTGTTTCATTCAAAAATAGGTTCAAAAAATCCCAATATTGAAGTATCGATTTTTTATTTAGAAACTAATAAAAACACAAAAGACCTTCTGATAAAATTAAATAAAGGAACCAAAACCGTTTTTTCAGACACTTTGTCAATTGAAATGACAGAAGCAGAAGAGCCAATGATAGAGCTGCGAGACATAAACGGAGATGATACAAATGACCTCGTAATAGAATATCTCAGACCTGGAAGGGGAGGAAACAATGTGTCTATGGTTTATATTTTTGATGAAGATAATTTGCGATTAAAGAAAATCCCTAATTCAATGTTTTTTCCAAACTTGGATTATGATAAAAATTTGAATTATATTTCATCATTTCGGTTTAACGGAGGGTTTGCTGTTCAAATGGACTTCTTAAAAATTGAGAGTGATACACTTTGTTCTAAATATAGAATAACAAAAGAAGAGCAAGATGTCTATATCGAAAAGTTTGGAAAAGGAGAATGGATTAAAATCGGGGAAGAAACGATTGATGAAGATATTATCATACCGGAAGTAATAGCATTGGAACCGGAAGTAAAAATAAATGGATATAAATAACACCAAATTTGTCATTCCGTAGGAGTCTAAAAAATATGCTTACAGCATGACAAACATTATGTTTAAATTTACAACAATACATTATACAAACAATGATTTACCAAAGAAGCAGCGAACTGTTCGTTGAAGCACAAAATTATATACCGGGAGGGGTTAATTCTCCCGTTCGTGCGTTTAAATCGGTGGGTGGAACGCCTATTTTCGTTAAAGAAGCCAAAGGTGCTTATTTGTACGACGAAGACGGAAGAAAATACATTGACTATATCAACTCGTGGGGACCGATGCTTTTAGGTCACGCCTACCAGCCGGTTGTTGATGCTGTTATCGAGAAAACCAAGAAAGGAACATCGTTTGGAACACCCACCGAAATTGAAACCGAAATTGCAAAATTAGCCGTTTCTATGGTGCCAAATATCGATAAAATCCGTTTTGTAAATTCAGGAACAGAGGCTTGTATGAGTGCCGTTCGTTTGGCAAGAGGATTTACAGGTCGGGAGAAAATCATCAAATTCCGTGGTTGTTATCACGGGCATTCCGATTCGTTTTTGATTGCTGCAGGTAGTGGATTATCTACTTTTGGCGTGCCTTCAAGTCCGGGTGTGACCAAAGGAACAGCTCAAGACACTTTGTTGGCAGATTTCAATAATATTGATTCGGTAAAAGCATTGTTCGAAGCAAATAAAAACGAAATTGCCTGCATTATTATCGAACCGGTTGCCGGAAATATGGGGTGTGTGCCACCTATAAATAATTTCTTACAAGAACTACGTGAATTGTGTGATGAAAACGGAACATTGTTGATTTTTGATGAAGTAATGACTGGTTTTCGTTTGGCAAAAGGTGGTGCACAAGAATTGTTTGGTGTAAAAGCTGATATCGTTTGTTTTGGAAAAGTAATTGGTGGTGGATTGCCGGTTGGTGCTTTTGCAGCACGCAACGAAATTATGGATTATTTAGCTCCGGTTGGCCCTGTTTACCAAGCTGGTACTTTGTCTGGAAATCCGTTGGCAATGGCAGCTGGTTTAGCAATGTTACAAGCAATCAACAACGATGTAGAACTATTTAATCGT
>DATGOD010000044.1:0-14417 GCA_035306305.1 Flavobacterium sp. | reverse complement strand
GATTTGGCTTTCCCGGCAAACACCAACGATGTAACCATCAGTTTCTATTGGAAAGGTGTCGGACAAGGTTCAGGTTCTTATTTCTATGACTATATGACCGTATGGTTAATGCCTTCAAC
The DNA here is from genome assembly GCA_035306305.1 of Flavobacterium sp. Classification (GTDB taxonomy): domain Bacteria; phylum Bacteroidota; class Bacteroidia; order Flavobacteriales; family Flavobacteriaceae; genus Flavobacterium. Next base: position 14,298 of record DATGOD010000044.1, on the reverse strand, counting down.
TTACCAACCAGCAGAGGGTGTTCAAATTACCGCTGACGATGGGGGGATACAGCTCGGAGCAGAATTTAACAACCAAGAGGATTGGGTACAATATTTTGAATTGCTTGAGTTGTCTGACTTTGCTGGGCAAACAGGACGATTGATTTTTGAATGGACAAATAACACTTACACCAACAATCCTCCTCCGGCTGCTGTTGACAATGTAGAAGTAAAACTTGTTACTTGTTCTCGCCCAATAGAAGTGGCTGTAGAGAAAAACCAAATAACCGGCGATTTACTTGCTACCTGGACACCGGTAGCTGGTGAAACCCAATGGGAAGTGATTGTACAAGATGCCAGCGAACCAGCTCCAGATGATACAGCAACTGGTGTTATTGTAGATGAACCTCAATACTTGATAGAAGATGTAGTGGAAGGAGAATTTTACAAAATATATGTAAGAGCCATTTGTAGCGAAGACGATAATAGTTTATGGACAGAAGGTGTTGACTTCTCTGACTTTAACCCACCGGCTTGTGCTAACATTGATATGACCTTCCCTGATTTGAATATAGACGAGATGGGAGACTTTATCTATTGTGCTGCCGATGGTGAATTAACATTACCTTTAGTAGCAGATTTCGATGACTCTATGTTTAAATCAACAACCTCGTATGAAGTAGAACAAATTGAATATGCACCGCCATTCCCTTTCTTAGGAGGAAATGTGGTGCCTATAGAATATGATGATGATTATACACCGAGTTTTGATTTACCTTTCAATTTTTGCTTTTTTGGAAACGAGTACAGTTACTGTAGGATAGGAGATAATGGAGTGGTAACTTTTGGTTTACCTTATACAACCGATGTAGAATATTGTCCGTGGCAATTGGAGGGACTTCAGATTCCCGACCCAGATTTTAATATCAAGAATTCTATTTATGGTGTATTTCAAGACATGTTAGTAACAAATAACCCTGGCCCTGACTCTCAAATAAACTACCAAGTGTTAGGAACATACCCTTGTAGAGCTTTGGTTGTTAATTTTAATGAAGTGCCAGCATTTGGTGATGAGGATGAAGAATTCAGAACAACAAGTCAAATCGTACTATATGAAATAACCAATATTATAGAAGTATATGTCAAAAAAAGAACAGCAGATACGAGTTGGCCATCTGAATTTTCTGGCTTACCTGGCGAAGGGCTTTTAGGGATTCAAAACGAAGACGGTACTTTAGCATATACCCCTCCAGGCAGAAATACAGGTGCTTGGGATGCAGAAGAAGAAGCTTGGCGTTTTTCTCCAAATGGTGAAACCAGTGTAGAATTTGGTTGGTATATTAACGGAGAGTTCTATTCAGACAACCCTAACGACCAAATAACTATAACTGAAGACACTTGTGTGGAAGCAAGAGTTACCTACCCGGGTTGTGGCGGAGACGACTTGGTATTGTCTAAAGGATATTGTGTAAAAGTTGCTCCAGAAGTTGTGTTAGACAAACCGGAAGACATCAAAGTGTGCCCGGTAGATGGAGAGTTTGCCCCAATAGATTTAACGCAAAAAATACCGGAAGCTGTAGAAACGTTGGCACAAAATGATAACTTTGATTTGAATGACTACGATATTACATTCCATCAAAGTGAAGATGCTGCTACAGGAGATTTAGAAGCAATCTCTAATCCGGAAAACTATGTGCCAAATCCAGATGAAACCATTTGGATAAGAGTAGAACATAAATCAACCGGTTGTTTCGGATTAACCAGCTTCGAAATCTTTGAAGGAGTAGGTTTAGCGTTGAATCGTCCAGATGATGTAATTCTGTGTGTGTATTACGACATTATTCCTGAAACCGATTTGTCTCAGGTTAATGAGCAGTTATTAGCCAACATCTCCGGAGATGAAGAATTAATTGTTAATTACTATAATTCTCAAGAAGATGCAATATACGGTACTAATCCGATAGAAGATTGGGCAAATTTTGAAGCACCTTATTTACCTTACGAAGTTTGGGTAAAAGTAAGTGGCTCTGCCGAAGTTTGCGAATCGGTTATCTCATTCCAATTAGTGGAAGGCGAAGGATTACCAGAATACGAACATGTAGATTTTGATATCTGTACTGCGTATGTATTGCCGGAGTTGCCGGAAGGCTATTTCTATACAACGGAATATTTAGCCGAAGGAGACCGGATAAATCCGGGAACAGTAATTGAAGGATTGGGTCTGCACACGATTTACGTAAATGTTATATCCAAAGAAGGTTGTATAACATCAAGCAGCTACAATGTGAATATTATTGAGTGTTCAGTTCCTCGTGGAGTTTCTCCAAACGGAGACGGCCTGAACGATAGTTTTGACTTGACCGATTACTTCTTGTTAGACCTGAAAATTTACAACCGTGACGGTCGTGAAGTATATTCGCATGGCATGGGCTACACCAACGAATGGGAAGGTCAATCGAACAATGGTAATCTGTTACCAGACGGAACCTATTATTACCGAGTAATCACCCCTGTTGAGGAACTCACAGGTTGGGTACAATTGGTAAGAGAGTTGAAATAACTTTAGGTTTAGGGCAAGCTTTTTCTTGCCCTAAACTTATTTTTTGTAATTTTATTCCTGCACTATTGTAGGATTTAATATTTTTTTAATATATTGGTCGAATAATTAGAGTTAATATGTTTTCTATGAAAAAAATTATACTAACTGTGTTTGCCGGGTTACTGGGTATCTCCTATTCCGGGTATGCACAACAAGATCCTCATTACACGCAATACATGTACAATCAGAGCGTTGTGAACCCTGCTTATGCCGGGTCTAAGGAAACACTTTCATTAGGTGTTTTGTACAGAAATCAATGGACAGGGCTGGAAGGTGCTCCGCAAACCATTACCTTATTTGGTCACAGTAGAGTGGGCAAAAAAGTAGGTGTCGGAATTTCTGCCATATCAGACCGCCTTGGTCCTACGGAAGAAAATAATGTGTATGCCGACTTTTCTTATACCTTAGAACTCGGTGGCAGACACAAATTGGCTTTAGGGATAAAAGCAGGTATGACCATGTTGCAAAACAATTTGCTTTCTGAAGTGAGTAACTTTGTGCCTGATCCAAACGACCCAATGTTCGGCTTTGACGAAAGCTCCTCTTTTTTCAATGTGGGTGCGGGTGCTTTTTACTATACCGATAATTACTACGTAGGATTGGGTATTCCTAACTTTTTACAAAATACTTATATGACCAAAAACGACAGAAAATTTGGTTCAGAGGTGATGCATATGTTCTTAACTGGGGGCTATGTTTTCGATTTAGATTATCAATGGAAATTAAAACCTTCTGCTATGATAAAAATGGCGACAAATGCACCAATTTCTGCAGATGTATCGGTAAACGCCATGTGGGACAACAAATTAGAATTCGGTGTATCCTATCGCTTAGAAGATTCTTTTGGAGCTATGGTTAACTACGCAGTTATGCCAAACCTCCGAATCGGATATGCATACGATTATGTTACATCCGATATCAGATTGGCCGCATCTGGGTCACACGAAGTTATCGTGTTGTTTGATATCTTCTATAAGAAAAGAGTATCAAGTTCGTCAAGATATTTCTAAAAACACAATTCTAACAGTATGAGAAAAATATTCCTTAGTTTAATATTTATGTGTTGCTTCTTTGTAGGGCATGCGCAATTTGTTTATACCCCAGAAGAACAGCTCAAAATGGCTGATACGCATTTCGATAAATACGAATATGCCGAAGCTGCCGAATTATACCGAAAATTAGTTCGCGGAGACAAAACAGATAACTATATCAACATTCGTTTAGGAGATTGTTATTACAACATTTTCAATACCGTTGAATCAGCCAAATGGTACGGAAAAGCATTGGATGTAAATCCTAATTTGGATGGCGACATCTATTATCGATATGCGCAAATGCTCAAAGCCAGTGGACGTTACGAATCTTCTAATAAAGCAATGAAAAAATTTGCCGATCGTAACCCTGATGACTCAAGAGCTATCGAATTTTTGAAACAACCGAACTATATTCCAAATCTTCGTTCGCAAGAAGCATTATTCACTTTTGAAGACAGCGGAATGAACGACCCAAGATATTCTGATTTTGCCGGAATATTAACAGAAGACAATACCTTCTATTTTACCACAGCTCGGGACGAAAGAGGTAAAAAATACGGTTGGGACGAACAACCTTATCTCGATGTATTTGCAGGAAAATATAACTTAGAGGACGGAAAATTTACCGAAATCGAACCCGTTGACGAAATCAATACTAAAAGATACCATGATGGTCCGGTTACTATCACAAAAGATGGTCAAACGATGTATTTTGCCAGCGAAAGTTTCCGTGATAAAAAATATGATTTAAATCGAGAAAAAAGACTAAAACTCGGTAAAGTAAATGTTTTCCGTGCAAAATTCGACGGAAAAAAATGGGGAGACATTGACCCTGTTCCTTTCAACGGAGCCGATTATTCGGTAAGTAACCCAAGCGTTTCCGCTGATGGAAAAACCTTATACTTCGCTTCTGATATGCCAGGAACATACGGTAGCATGGATATTTGGAAAGTATCTGTCGATGAAGAAGGTAATTATGGCGAGCCTGAAAACTTAGGTCCGGCTGTCAATTCAGAAGGTAGAGAGTCTTTCCCTTTCATTGCTGAAAATGGTAAACTATATTACTCTTCTGACGCTTTGCAAGGATTTGGAGGATTGGACGTTTATATGTTTGATTTGGACGTTCCGGGAGCTACACCTGTAAACCTCGGAAATCCAGTAAACACAGCCAAAGATGACTTTGCTATGTCTTTCTACCCAGAAAAAAATATCGGTTTCTTATCGACCAACAGAGTTGGAAGAGATGATATTTACAAAGTATTTCCTGTATGTGTTGAAGAGTTAATCATCACGGTTACAGACGCCAAAACAGGAAAAATATTGAAAGATTCGGAAGTGAGTATTTTGGATCACGACGGAAATGTTATCGACACAAGATTTACAGATAGTTTCGGTATTGTTCGATACGATGTAGATTGCGAAAGAAACTTCTCTTTGCAAGTTACTCGACCAGATTACGAAAACAAAACAATCGAACTGGAAAGAACCAAAGGCGGTAAAAAACCTGTTGATGTGAGCATCCGACCAATTGAAATGATTGTGTTACCGAAGAAAATTGAGTTGGGCGATATTTATTTCGAATTCGACAAATCAAATATCACACAACAAGGAGCATTTGAATTAAACAAATTAGTTCAAATCATGGAAAACAATCCAACTATGCGAATTAAAATCGAATCGCATACAGACACACAAGGTAGCGATGCTTACAACTTGAAGTTGTCTCAACAACGTGCCATGTCAACACGTCAATACTTAATTGCACAAGGAATATCTCCTGGTCGATTAGAAGCACAAGGCTATGGCGAAAGTCAACCAGCAATTGATTGTGGCGATAATTGTACGGAAGAACAACACGCTATGAATAGACGTTCAGAGTTTCTTATTCTGAGAAAATAAAAATAAAGTATTTCATTAAACAAACAGAGTCGAAAAAAATCGACTCTGTTTGTTTTTATAGTAGTTAACACGCGAAATCGCACTTTGGCACGGAAGTTGATTCCTAACCAATACAAGTGAGTTATTAATTAAAATATACAGACTATGAAAACTTTACAATACATACTGCTCGGTCTCGTAACAACGCTGTTTTCGCTAACCGCGCAAGCACAAAGCACCGCAGTAGTAACGGCAAACACCGCAGACATTTCAGACAACTTAGACTTGCAAGCGGTCGCTTCTATCTTTGGAGATTCTAGAGATTTAGAAGATTTTGAACAAAGACTTAATGATCCTTCATTACAACTATCAAACCTCGATTTGAACGGAGATGGATATGTTGATTATTTGAGAGTCATTGAAGTCGCCGACGGAAACAAAAGAATCGTTGTCGTTCAATCAGTTTTAGGACAAGATTTATTCCAAGACGTAGCTACAATTGAAATCGAAAAACAACGTTCGTCTGGTAAAGTATATGTACAAATCGTTGGAGACCCTTTTATATATGGTCCTAACTACATCTATGAACCATACTATTACAGAACACCTGTTTTCTTCGACTTGTTTTGGTCAGCACATTACAGACCTTATTATTCGCCATGGTATTGGGGATATTATCCAACCTATTATAGCTATTGGGCACCAGTACCAGTATATACTTACCACAGACATGTATATAGACACATCAACACCCGAAACAGATATGTATATACAGAAAACCGAAGAATTTCTAGAGCCAACAACATATATTCGTCTGTAAGTAGAAGAGCTTATGCAAACTCTAATCCATCTAGATCATTCGCTTCGCGAAATACTTCTGTAAAAAACAGACATGCATTGGAAACTAGAAGAGGTGTATCGAGAGATGTAAACGGAACCGTGAGCAGAAGTAACACTGCATTAAACAACGGTAGAGCAACAACAAGAACTGGTATAAGACAGAATGGAGAAAGTCGTGCAACCACATCTCGTGCAACAGGAAACACAACATCTAGAGGAAATGCCGTAAGAACCTCAACCAGGGTTCGCTCAGACTTTAATAGCAATGCAAATGTAAGAGCTAGACAGAGTAGAGTAAATTCGACAGTTAGAAATAATAGTAGAACACGAGTAAACACTAGTGGCAACAGAGCAACGGTAAAAACAAGAAGCAACTCTGCTCCACAACGCATACAGAGAAGTTCGACAAGCACAAGAAGATCTTTCCAAGCTCCTGCTACAAGAAGTTCTGCAAGACCATCATCTAACTTTGGTAGAAGTTCCTCTCCAAATATGTCAAGAAGTTCTGCCCCAAGCATGTCAAGAAGTAGTTCAAGAAGTATAAGCAGACCAAGTGGAATGTCATCTTCGAGATCATCATCTTCTAGAGGTGGTGGCAGAAGCGGTAGATAATAAAACTTTAACCAATAAAAATTCCCTGAATTGCATTGACAGTTCGGGGAATTTATTTTAATGACACTATCCCGTCAAGTGTGTAAGTTTATGTTATAGTACCTTTTAATGAGCTTCCAACCAATTCGCTCCTTCTCCTAAATCGACAATAAGTGGAACTTCCAATTGAAAGGCATTTTCCATTTCGTGCCGGATAAGTGATTTTGCTTCTTCCAATTCTGCTTTAGGCACATCAAAAACCAACTCATCATGCACTTGCAATAGCATTTTGGTTTGCATATTTTTTTCTTTGAGTTTTTGATGAATGTTTATCATGGCAATTTTGATAATATCAGCTGCAGAACCTTGAATCGGGGCATTAACAGCATTTCGCTCTGCAGCACCTCGAACAACTGCATTTCTCGAATTAATATCTTTCAAATAACGACGTCTGCCCAAAACGGTTTGCACATAACCATATTCACGAGCAAAATCAATTTGTTGCTGAATATATTTTCTAAGTTCCGGATAAGTGTCATAATAAGCGTTTATCAACTCCTGACTTTCAGAGCGTGAAAGATTGGTTTGATTGCTCAATCCAAATGCCGAAACGCCGTAAATAATTCCAAAGTTTACCGTTTTGGCGTGGCTTCGTTGCTCACGAGTTACTTCTTCCAACGGAACATTGAAAACTCTCGCCGCCGTGGCTCGGTGAATATCTTCTCCGTTTTTGAACGATGCCATCATGTTGGGTTCTTTGCTCAGAGCAGCAATAATTCTTAATTCTATCTGAGAATAATCGGCTGCAAGCAAAACATGATTTTCATCCGTTGCCACAAATGCTTTTCGCACACGTTGTCCTCTTTCTGTTCGAATCGGAATGTTTTGCAAATTTGGGTTATTAGAACTCAAACGCCCTGTAGCGACAACGGTTTGTAGATAAATTGTATGTACTCGCTCGTTTTCATCTACCAAACGAGGAAGTGCATCTACATAAGTATTTTGCAATTTAACAATCTGTCTCCATTCCAAAATATCTTGTACAATAGGGAAATCTTTTGCCAGATTGCTCAATATTTCTTCTCCGGTTGCATATTGTCCGGTTTTGGTTTTTTTCGGTTTGGCTCCGCCTATTTTTAGTTTGTCAAACAAAATATCGCCCAGTTGTTTTGGCGAAGCAAGGTTGAATTTTTCTCCGGCTTCTTCATAGATTTTTTGCTCCAACTTGGTGGCTTCTGCAGAAAGTTCTTCAGAAAGATTTTTCAAATAATCCGTATCCAATTTAATACCTGCTACTTCCATGTCTGTCAAAACTGGAATCAGTGGACTTTCTAATTGATAAAACAACTCTTTTGTAAAGGTTTCTGTCAATCTGTTCTGAAAAACATTTTTGAGTTGCCAAGTAATATCTGCGTCTTCTCCGGCATATTCTTTAATGTCTTCCAAGGCGACATCTCGCATACTTTTTTGTCCTTTGCCTTTTTTGCCAATCAAATTTTCTATCGGTTCTGGCGAATATCCCAAATATGTTTCCGACAAAATATCCATATTATGACGCATATCCGGATTAATCAAATGGTGAGCAATCATCGTATCGAACAAAAATCCTTTTACTTCGATTCTGTATTTATGTAAAACCTTTAAATCGTATTTGATGTTTTGAGCCACTTTGCTGATGTTCTCATCCTCAAAAAACGGTTTAAACCGATTAATGAGATTTTGTGCTTCGTTTTTATCTTCCGGAAAAGGAACATAAAAGGCGTTTCCTTCTTGCCAAGAAAATGATATTCCGACCAACTCGGCTTCCAACGCATCAATGCCGGTAGTTTCTGTATCGAAACAAACTTCTGTTTGCCGACAAAGCGTTTGTACGAGTATATCAATCGACTTTTCTGTATGGATTAATTGGTATAAATGCGGCGTATTTTGAAGTGATTTTCTGCTTGAATCAGCGGAATGTGTGATAGCTTCATCGCCTAATTCAAACAGATTGGTTTGTTTGCCTTCGGTTGTTATTTTATCTGCAATTTGAGTTTGCTGATTAGAATTTTCGGGAGATTGGGCCTCGTTTATTCCGTTAAAAATAGTTTCAAATTGTTGTTTGATTCTTCTAAATTCTAATTCATCAAACAGTGCGTCTGTTTTTTCAATATCGGGTCGTTCTAATTTGAATTTTTCGGCTTCAAATGACACAGGACAATCCAATTGTATTCTTGCCAATTCTTTTGAAAGCAAGCCCAACTCTTTGCTCGCTTCTACTTTTTCTTTCATTTTACCTTTCAGCTGGTCTGTATTTGCCAAAAGATTTTCCATCGAACCAAATTCTGCTAAAAATTTTTTCGCGGTTTTCTCTCCCACTCCTGGCAAACCTGGAATATTATCTACAGCATCTCCCATCATTCCTAAAAAATCAATGACTTGCTCGGGATGCTCCACGCCAAATTTTTCTTGTACTTCGGGTATTCCCCAAATCTCTACGCCATTGCCCATTCGAGCTGGGCGATACATAAAAATATTGTCTGATACAAGCTGTGCAAAATCTTTATCTGGCGTAACCATATACACGGCATATCCTTCTTTTTCGGCTTGTTTTGCCAGTGTTCCAATCAAGTCGTCGGCTTCAATGCCTGGCACTTCGATAATCGGAATGTGCATGGCTTTGAGCAATTCTTGTATGTAGGGCACTGCAATTTTGATAGCTTCAGGAGTTTCGTCGCGATTGGCTTTATATTCGGGAAAAAGTGCCGTTCGAGATTCGCTTCCAGCCTTGTCAAAAGCGACTGCTAAGAATGCTGGTTTCTCTTTTTTGATGACATCTAACAGAGAATTCATAAATCCCATTATTGCAGATGTATCCATTCCTTTGGAATTGATTCTCGGATTTTTGATAAAAGCATAATATCCTCTGAAAATCAAGGCATAAGCATCTAAAAGAAAAAGTCGTTTTTCGCTCATAATATTTGGTTGTATTCGGTCAAAAATACGATAATTTATTTGTACAAAAAAACGAGGAAATTCCTCGTTGTTGATTAGTTGGTGCTCCCTTTTTTAAGAACAAGCGATTTTGTTCACTCTGTTGGCGTGGCGTCCGCCTTCAAAATCTGTGTCTAAAAAAGTTTCGACCATCGCCACAGCTTGCGGGATAGATGTGAATCGTGCGGGAATAGAAATCACGTTGGCATTGTTGTGCTGACGTGCCAACTCTGCGATTTCTTTGGTCCAACACAAGGCACATCGTACATTTCGATGTTTATTGGCAGTCATGGCAATGCCGTTTCCGCTGCCGCAGATTACGATGCCCAAATCTACTTTTCCGTCTTCTACATCTTTTGCCACTTGATGTCCAAAATCGGGATAATCTACCGAGTCAAATGAATCTGTTCCGTAATTAACTACTTCAATACCTCTGTTTTCAAGCATTTGAACAATGGCTTTTTTGTAATCCGATCCGGCGTGGTCGTTACCAATAGCTATTTTCATTTGTTATTGTTTTTATTGTTGTGCTAAACAAAGATAATAAAGATTCTAAAACAGCATCATTATTTTATCGCTATATCAATATCGGCAATCAAATCGTCAATATCTTCTACGCCAACACTCAACCGAACTAAATCGTCTGTAATTCCGATTTCGGCTCTTTTTTCCGCTGGAATAGATGCGTGTGTCATCATCGCCGGATGATTGGCTAATGATTCTACTCCGCCCAAAGATTCGGCAAGTGTAAACACTTTTAGTTTTTCCAAAAATGATATGGCATCTTGCTTTTCGCCGGATTTGAATGTAAACGAAACCATTCCGCTAAAACCTCCAATCATCTGTTTTTTAGCTAATTCATATTGCGGATGAGTGGATAATCCTGGATAGAATACTTTAGCTACTTTTGGGTGTGCAGCCAAATATTCAGCGATTTTCAGTCCGTTTTCGCTATGTCTTTGCATACGCAAATGCAATGTTTTTATTCCTCTCAAAACCAGATAGCTTTCTTGTGGCCCTAAAGTTGCTCCGGTGGCAAATTGGGTAAAATGCAACTGCTCGCCCAGTTTTTCATCTTTGATAACCAATGCTCCGGCAACAACATCTGAGTGTCCTCCCAAATATTTGGTGGCAGAGTGCATCACGATATCTGCACCCAATTCGAGTGGTTTTTGCAAATAAGGCGTTGCAAATGTATTATCCACGGCAAACCATACGTTTTTCTCTTTGGCAATTTGAGCAATAGCAGAAATATCCGCCAATTTCATCAAAGGATTGGTCGGGGTTTCTACCCAAATAAGTTTGGTATTTTCGTTGATATATTCTCTGATTTTCTCTGGTTGGCTCATATCTACAAACGTAAATTTGATGCCAATAGGTTCGTAAAATCGGGTAAATAATCGGAATGTTCCGCCATACAAATCATCCATCGCAACCACCTCATCGCCCGGTTTTAATAATCTCATCACGCAATCGATAGCTGCTAATCCGGAAGAAAATGCCAATCCTCTGGCGCCACCTTCGATGCTTTCCAACGCTTTTTCCAACGCTGTACGAGTGGGATTCTCGGCACGACTATATTCGTATCCCGAATGTACTCCGGGGCTGGTTTGCTTAAATGTTGATGTGTGATAAATCGGTGGCATTACCGCTCCGGTGCTTGGGTCGGTTTGTTGTTTGCCGTGTATGGTCAGTGTGTTGAATTTCATTTTTGTGTGTATTATTTTAGAACTAAATTGATTGATTTCAGAACCATTTTTATGATTCATCAATCATATTTTGATTGTATTCTGGATATAAAAAATGATTGTATGGGAATCGTGTAATGTGTATTTCTCGAACAGCATCATATACTTTTGCCCTGAACTCTTCGATGTTTTCTTTTTCGGTTGCAGAAATAAAAATAGCGTTGTTCTCTCCTACTCTATTCATCCATGTTTTTTTCCATTCTTCAATAGAATAATGTTTGGATGTTCGTTCCATCATCAAATCTTCTTCGTCATAATCTTCCGGCACATAAGCATCTATTTTATTGAAAACCATCAATGTTGGCTTGTCATCACTTTTGATTTCTTTCAAAATCTGATTAACCGCTTCGATATGGTCTTCAAAATCATCATGAGAAATATCTACGACATGCATCAGCAAATCTGCTTCTCGAACCTCATCCAAAGTACTTTTGAACGATTCAACCAACTGTGTAGGCAATTTGCGGATAAACCCAACAGTATCTGCTAATAAAAATGGCAGATTTTTGATAACCACCTTACGCACAGTCGTGTCCAAAGTAGCAAAAAGCTTGTTTTCTACAAAAACCTCACTTTTACCAACCATGTTCATCAAAGTTGATTTGCCCACATTGGTATATCCGACCAATGCCACACGAACCATGGCACCGCGATTGCTACGTTGCACCGCCATTTGTCGGTCGATTTTTTTGAGTTTATCTTTCAACAAAGCGATTCTATCCCGAACAATCCGTCTATCGGTTTCGATTTCTGTTTCTCCGGGACCTCTCATTCCGATACCTCCACGCTGACGTTCTAAGTGCGTCCACATTCCGGTTAATCTTGGCAACAAATATTCAAATTGAGCCAATTCGACCTGCGTGCGTGCATAGGAAGTTTGTGCACGTTGAGCAAAAATATCTAATATCAAATTGGTTCTGTCCAAAACTTTACAGTCCAACATTTTAGACAAATTATTTTGCTGTGCCGGCGATAATTCATCATCAAAAATAACGGTACTGACATCGTTTTCTTTGATATAAATTTCGATATCCTCTAACTTACCAGTTCCTACAAATGTTTTTGGATTGGGTTTGTCTAATTTTTGGGTAAATCTTTTTACGACTTCTCCTCCTGCAGTATAGGTCAAAAACTCAAGTTCGTCAAGATATTCTTTGAGCTTATCTTCGGATTGTTGTTGTGTTATCAGCCCGACGATAACGGTTTTTTCGTATATAATTTTTTCTTGTTCTAACATGTAAAGTAATATGGTTTGTTGAAATCAAAAATAACTATTTTTTGATAGAATCGTGTGAATGAGTTGGAATGCCGTTGTTCCATTGTGTCAATATTTCTGTTGCAACAAACGCTCCGCTTCCTGCTGCAATGCTCACTTGGCTGGGCAATCCGGCTAAAGTTCCTGCCACAAAAATATTTTCATCAACCAAATGATTGTTGTTTTTTAACTGAATACGATTCTTGGCCGGATTGGAATTTTGATGCGGAATTACATATTGATTTAGTCCTTCAATAGAAAAAGTAGCCGTTGAATTTGTCGCTACAACAACTGTTTTTGCCCAATAGATATTTTCATTGGTTTTGATTTGAAATTTATCGTTCAGGCGAATGACTTCGGTTACTTTTTCGTCGTGAATAATTTCGACATGAGGATAAGTTTCCTGTAAATGGCTGAGTGATTGTTGGAGTAAGTCTTTGCCTAACGTTCCGGGTTTGATTCCATAAACATTATTCAACAAAGCGTCTTGCAAATAAGAGCCTTTTTGATGTGCAACCAAAGTTATTTTCTTGTCAGAAGCTATTTCTTTCCGATATGCAGACGCTAGCACCAAGGCACAAGAAACTGCTGCTGGACCTCCGCCAATGATAAAAACATCAGTCATACATTACTTTGTTTTTTCGTCTATGGATTTTGACATTCTGAAAATAGCAAAGAGGCACAATCCGCAAAGCACTGCAACAATGCTGATTAACGCGACCAAACTGTCTCCATGAAAAATGTCAGAAAAATCTAACTTCATGGCATTAATAACAATCAATACTATTCCCACAATAAATATGAGGTATGTTACATATTTCATTTTATATAATATTTGCTACGAAAGTAATAAATCTTGGTTTAAAGAAATAAGTCTTTAACATTGGATGCAAATAATTTAACAGCGATTGCCAATAATACAACGCCAAATACCTTGCGAATCACACTCAATCCTGACTTTCCGAGTTTTTTCTCTATTTTGCTCGACATCGTCAATACAATGAAAACAATAATTATGTTGATAATAATAGCCAAGACTAAATTAATGACATCATATTCGGCCCGAAGTGCCAATATCGTTGTCATCACGCCTGGCCCAGCAATCAACGGAAATGCAAGTGGCACAATCGACGCTGTTTCGGGAGCTTCGTCTTTGTAAAGCGTGATACCTAAAATCATTTCTAACGCCAGAAAAAACAGCACAAATGCTCCAGCAACGGCAAAAGAATTGACGTCGATGCCTATCAAATTCAAAATCTGTTCTCCGATAAACAAAAAAGCAATCATAATCACTGCCGAAACTATCGATGCTTTTCGGGATTGAATTTCGCCGACACGATTTCTTAAATCTATAATAATCGGGATAGACCCCAGAATATCAATTACCGCAAAGATAATCAT
>DATGOD010000043.1:0-17686 GCA_035306305.1 Flavobacterium sp. | reverse complement strand
GAAAAAGCCAAACAAAAAAATGTTCAAATTCATATTCCTGTTGATGCGATTGCTGCTGATGCTTTCGACAATAGTGCCAACACACAAACGGTTGATGCGAATAACATTCCAGATGGTTGGCAAGGTTTGGACGTTGGTCCAAAAACTTTAGAAATGTTCAGACCGGTAATCCTCAACGCCAAAACTATTCTTTGGAATGGTCCTTTGGGCGTATTTGAGATGGAAAAATTTGCACATGGCACCATAACTTTAGGTAATGATATTGCCGAAGCTACAAAAAATGGTGCTTTTTCATTAGTTGGCGGTGGCGACTCGGTGGCTGCTGTAAAACAATTTGGTTTTGAAAATCAGATGAGCTATGTATCAACTGGCGGCGGAGCAATGTTGGAAATGTTGGAAGGAAAAACATTACCCGGAATCGCAGCTATCTCATAATTATTTAATTCGACAACGATGAAAAATTTATTCCTAGTCTGTATTATTTCGTTTTTTAGTTTGAGTATGGTTGCTCAGCAAAAAAGCCCCGAGCAATATTTAGACTCTATCAAAGGTACTTTTGACAAGTACCAAGCGGCACAAAAAGTGGATAAAAAATGGCTAAAAGAGTTATTGAACAGTGAACTATTTTCGGAAATGGAAAGCGATGTCGAAAGAATTTCGTACCAAGATGATGTCGATTTTTATATTCCAAAAGATACTTTAGTAAAAAGACTCCAAAAACTGAATGCCAAATCTGTATTTCACATAGAGTATTCTGAATCGCTAGAAAAAGTAATTAAAAACTTCGTCAAAAATCGTTCAAAATCATATGAACGATTAATGTCTTTGTCTGAATATTACTTTCCGATGTTCGAAGAAAAATTGGCTAAATACAATTTGCCTATGGAATTGAAATATTTAGCCATCGTTGAGTCTGCCTTGAATCCGAAAGCTCGTTCGCACGTGGGGGCAACCGGTTTGTGGCAATTTATGTATCCGACCGGCAAACAATACGGTTTAGATGTAAACACTTTTGTAGATGAACGTTCCGACCCTATCAAATCTACCGAAGCTGCTGCCCGATATTTGTCAGAACTATACGATTTATTCGGAAATTGGGAATTGGCTTTGGCTTCGTATAATTATGGGCCGGGAAATGTGTCAAAAGCCATCAGACGTTCGGGCGGGAAAACCAATTATTGGGAAATCAGAAGTTATATGCCAAGAGAAACACAAGGATATGTTCCGGCATTTTTAGCAACTATGTATATCTACGAATATCATAAAGAGCACAACATTATTCCGATGCGTGCCAATATTCCGTATGTGCAAACAGACACCGTTATGGTCAAAGAATCTATGCGATTTGATGTCATAGCCGAATTGTTGGATATGTCTATTGAAGAATTGGAATTGCTCAATCCGGCATACAAATCGGACATTATACCTCATTATCAAGGCAAACAATTCAGCCTAAGACTTCCGCTGAACAAAATTGCAGTTTTCACAGCCAACGAAAATAAAATCTATGATTATTTTGCTTATGAAAAAGCGTTCAAAAAAGAACCATCTATCGAAGAAATAATCAAAAATTCTAAAGCTGTTGCCAACAAATCGCGACCTACCCATTATCACACTATACGAAGAGGAGAAAGTTTGGGCAAAATTGCTCGAAAATATGGTATGTCTATTACGCAACTCAAAAGGTTGAACGGATTGAGGAGCAACACGATTGTTGCCGGAAAAAAACTAAAAGTGAGCGGAACTCAAATTGCCTCCACAAACAGATTTCACACTGTTCGCAGAGGAGATACTTTGTCGTCTATTGCCAAAAAATACGGCAATGTAACGGTAGCTCAACTGATGAAAAAGAACAACATTACAAACGCCAAATCAATCCGTCCGGGAATGAAATTAAAAATATAAAGTGAAAAATTTTGGATACATATTCATTATTGCTTTTGTTTTCATTTCTTGTAAAAAAAAGGAAATACAAATCGGGAAAATAGAGGCTTCTTCCGGGGCGGTAAACGAGGTTGTTGTCGTCATTGAAGACAGTCTTTGGAATGGTACTTTGGGCGATAGTATTCGAAAAATCCTTGCCGCACCTATTGGCGAAATTTCAAGTACAGAGCCTATTTTTGATTTGGCTCAATATTCGCCTAAAAATTTTGATAGCAAAGCCAAAATGTCTCGGAACATCGTTTTTTTTTCAAAAGGTGATTCTCCTCAATTTTTCCTAAAAAAAAGCATATATGCCACTCCGCAGAATTTCTTTTTTATATGGGAAAAAAGCCCTGATGAAATCAATAAAATATTCCTTTCGCAAGCCGATTCTATCATCAAAACTATCAAGCAAACCGAATTAAACGAGCAACAACTGCATATTGCCAAAAATCCGTTGAGAGAGATTGATTCTATCAAACAATGGTTTGCCATGACCATAAATGTGCCCGAAAGTTATCAAATCAAAGAAAATATTAAAAACGAAATCGTTTGGTTTCAGAAAGATTTGCCTTCTGGCGATGTCAATTTACTGATATACGAAGTGGCTATTCCGGAAAATCATCTTAGCATCAACCAAGACATCGACGAAATTCTTGAGACACGTGATTTGATTATCGAACAATATATTTATGGTAATCAGCCTGATTCGTATATTTATACCGATTATAATTTTGTACCGGTAATTTATACACAAAAACAAAGGAAACTACCGGCGATAGAAGTTCGAGGCAAATGGGCGATGGAAAATGATTTTATGACCGGACCATTTATTTCGATGGTTATCAAAGACGATTATTACGGACGATATTTATTTTTGGACGGGTTTGTCAATAACTCTTTCCAAAACAAGAGAAACCAGCTACTCGAACTCGAAGCCATCATCAAATCGGTTAATTTTTACGAGTAAATCAGAGCCTGTTTAATTTGTATTGTAAAAATGTTTATAGGTTATTTTTGAGGCAGAAAAAGGCAAATTTTCAAAGGATAGCAAGAGCTATCGTTTTAAAATTTAACGCCTTTATGACCAAAAAGAAACATAAACAAATTATTAGATGAATTTTAAACAGGCTCTCAGTCTTCAACAGCATCCGGAAAATATTCCTCCAAAAAAGAATGATAAAAAGCGGTTAATCTCGGAAAAATTTGCTCTGCCACTTCGTTAATCGTGCCATACAATACAGATTGTTGCATTTTTTCTTCAGGAACAATCCAATTGTTGTGATTAATCTTTTGGAAAAAGCCAAACAACACGCTCATAATCAATACCGATTTTATTCCACCAAATAATGCTCCTGCAATTTTGTTTACTAATCCTAATTGTAACTTTTTGATTAATTTGGTTGTGAATTTTCCGATGAAATATACAGCTACCAAAACGCCAACAAACGTTATAGCAAACGACAAAAGAGCAATCATGCCTTCGTCTAACCGGCTTTCGCTAAACAACTGCCCACCTACCCAATCCGAAAACCGAAGCGAACAATATAATCCGGCAACCAAACCAAGTAATGACGCTATCGACGCTACAAAACCTTTACTAAAACCTTGGTATAAATTCCAAGCAAGATATATTCCGATAAAGATGTCGAGGATATTCATGGGTGTAAATATCCGAAAAAAATAATTCACGACAGAGCAAAAAAATGTTTTTAAAAATAGGCTATCTTTGTACTCGAATTCAACAACAATGGCAAGAGACGAGAAGTTAAAAGAACAATGGGAAAAGGTCAGTCAACAAATTTCTGCACAATTTGGCGATGGCGAAACGATTGACCTCGAAGGAATTATTTATCTTATCGGTGTTCAAGAACTGGGCAACATCAAAAAGAAATTCAAAAAAGACGACAAAGTCAATTTGATGCACATCGCTATCTGTCGATTACTCGAACCTTATGGTTACTATGAGTTTTCACATTTCGACGACGACGGTTGGCCACATTACACCATTAAAGAAGAACTTCCTCCACTCAAGGCTGGCGAACAGTCTGTGTTGATGAAAGAAGCTATTGTCAACTATTTCATTGAAAGTGGATATATTAAAGTCTAATCGAAAAGGGGCTGTTTCGACAAAAAAATGTAAATTTGCCTCCCAATCACACTATGAACTGATGACTGAACGAATAGAAAAACTGATAGAAGAAGCTAAAACATTCTCTGCTGAAAGCAAAGAAGCGTTGGAAACATACCGCATCAAATTTTTATCCAAAAAAGGCATTTTGAACGAGCTTTTTGCAGAATTCAAAAATGTACCAAACGAACATAAAAAATCCTACGGACAAGTTGTCAATACACTGAAAACCACCGTAGAAGAAAAAATAAAAGCAATACAAGATCTTTTGGAAGAAAAAGAATCTGTATCTCAACTACATGACGATTTAACTCGTCCTGGTTTTCCAACAAATATCGGTAGCCGACACCCGATTACATTGGTTAAAAATCAAGTGATTGATATATTTTCAAATATTGGTTTCAACGTTTCTGAAGGGCCAGAAATCGAAGACGATTGGCACAACTTTGAAGCCTTGAATTTTCCAGAACATCACCCAGCTAGAGATATGCAAGACACCTTTTTTGTGGAAATGAATCCGCAACATTTATTGCGTACGCATACCTCATCGGTGCAATCTCGATACATGGAAAACAACCAACCGCCAATACGAACTATTTCACCCGGACGTGTGTTCAGAAACGAAGCTATCTCGGCTCGTTCACATTGTATTTTCCATCAAGTAGAAGGTTTGTACATTGACAAAGATGTTTCTTTTGCCGACCTCAAACAAACTTTGTTACATTTCACCAAAGAGATGTTTGGCAAATCAGAAATCAGACTTCGCCCATCTTATTTTCCGTTTACAGAACCCAGTGCAGAAGTAGATGTGTATTGGGGATTAAAAACCGAAACAGATTACCGAATCACGAAAGGAACTGGTTGGCTCGAAATCATGGGTTGCGGAATGGTAGATCCAAATGTTTTAGCCGCCAACGGAATTGATGCATCTGAATATTCTGGATTCGCCTTCGGAATGGGAATCGAACGCATGGCAATGTTGCTTTATCAAATCGGAGATATTAGAATGTTCTATGAAAATGACATTCGTTTTTTAGAGCAATTCAAATCAAACTTTTAACAGACAAATACTTTTTTTTAAAAATTCACCTATCAAACAGGTAACGAAGTGGACAAGTGACGCAGTAATTTAGGTAACTTCGTTACAATGTTACAGCGTTACAGCTTACAGTCGTTAGCCGTCAGTTCGAGTAGCGAAGCGTATCGAGAACGCACAAAAACTTCTCGATACAAATTTTTTTTTTGCTTCGTTACAGAAATTTCACTCGAAGTGACGAAAATATTTAAGTCGAAAGATACAGTGTTATCTCGTTACTGTGTTACAATATACATTTTTACATTATACAATCACTATAGTACTCCGTTGCAGAATCTTGTATGTTTTAAATGAAAAAAGACCTACGAGGTTCTGAAAAACCTCGCAGGTCAATGATGATTTAAATGCGTTGTAAAGTCTGAAGATGCTAATAGCATACGGCTTATAGCTTACAGCCATTAGCCAAAAAATTGTAACGATGTGAACAAGTAACGGAGTGACGTAGTAAAGTAATTTAGGTAACTTCGTTACAATGTTACAGCGTTACAGCGTTACAGCGTTACAGCGTTACAATATTAGAAATTCTACCAACTTCCACCGGAACCTCCGCCGGAGAAGCCGCCTCCTCCAAAACCGCCTCCAAAACCGCCAGAAAAGCCACCGCCGAAGCTACCACCGCCCCAATTGCTGCGACCACCACCGGAAAGGATAATTGGGCCGCCCCAACCTCCGCGGTATCCTCCACCTTTGCCTCCGCCCCTCCCTCCTTTACTCATGATAAGCAAAAAGAGAATTACAAAAATCACCAGAATGAAAAATGAACCCCAACCAAAATCATCTTGATTCGTCGATTGGTGGTTCTGGTAAGTTCCGGCGAATAATTTTATCAAAGCATCTGTACCCGATTGTAAACCTCCGTAATAATCGCCATTTCTGAAATAAGGAATGATTTCGTTGCGTGTGATTTCTCCGCCAATACCGGCGGTCAAAACATGTTCCAATCCATAACCCGGTGAAATCCATATTTCTCGTTCTTGCAACGCCAACAAAATAAACACGCCGTTATCTTCATCGGCTTGTCCTATCCCCCATTCATGTGCCCATTTTGGGGTAAGTATGCCAATATTTTCCCCTTTGATTGTAGGAACTATGGCAATGACAATTTGTGTAGAAGTGCTATCTGCATAGTTAAGTAACTTTTGCTCCAAATTGCGTTTTTGTTCGCCCGAAAGCAACTGAGCGTAATCATACACGCTAGTTTGTTCTGCTTTTGACGGTAATTTTGGAATATCAAATTGAGCAAATGCAACTTGAGCAGATGCTAGCAACATCATGACCAAAATAACGAAGTTTTTATAAAAACGCATTATGATTTAGATATTTCGTTGGGTAGTTCGTCTATATCATTTTTCGATATAGGAAAATGTGTTTTAAGTTGTTCGCCAGCGTTTAAAATTCCGGCGACCAACCCTTCTTGGTATTGTTTTTGTTTGAAATATGTGATAACCAAGTCTTTGATAGATTCCCAAAAATCAGCATCGACAACTCGATTGATTCCTTCATCGCCTAAAACCACAAAGCTGTGATCGACCACACCGATATAAAACAACACGCCGTTTCGGGCTTCGGTTTTCTGCATATTTAATTGCACAAATACTTCTTTTGCCCGTTCCAACGGCTGTAAATCGGTATGCGCTTCGAGATGCACTCTAATTTCGCCTGAGGTCAAATTTTCGGCTTGGCGAATGGCTTTGACGATAGCTTGCTCTTCTTTTGGCGTGAGAAAATCTTCGGTTAGCGACATATTTGCTTATTTTTTGGTAACTACTAAAAGCTTTTATTAAAAATCGAATTCTACGTCAGGAGCATTTTCTGCACCTTCTTGAGCTTCGAAATAAGGTTTTTGGTCAAATCCGAAAAGACTAGCTGTAATATTACTCGGAAAACGTCTTACTTTTCCATTATAGCCTTGCACTGCTTCGTTGAACCGAGTACGTGCAGTCAATATTTGGTTTTCTGTGCTGACTAAGTCATCTTGCAATTTCAGAAAATTTTGATTGGTTTTTAACTCTGGATAACGTTCAACAGTTACCAGCAATCGACTCAAAGCACTACTCACTTCGTTTTGTGCTTCTTGGAATTGAGCAAATTGTTCTGGTGTTATATTTGACGGATCAATTTCGATAGATGTAGCTTTGGCTCTTGCGTTAATTACAGCTTCCAAAGTCGAACGTTCAAAATCTGCAGCTCCTTTGACAGTTTCCACCAAGTTCGGAATTAAATCTGCTCGTCGTTGATAGGCTGTTTCTACATTTGCCCACGATTGGTTTACGTTTTCATCCAAATCTACCAACGTGTTATAAGAACACCCTGACAATGACCCTAAACCAATAATAATCAACAAAATAACAATTGTTTTTTTCATGTTTTTATTTTTATAAGTTGTTTTTAATATGTATCAATTCTTTTTTAATATTTTCTAATTTGAGGATAATATCTGTAACGCTCAACGGTTTCTTTTTGGCTTTCTTCAAATATTCTTTTGCTCCGTCAAGTGTATAGCCTTTTTCTTTTACCAAATGATAAATCAGCTGCAGATTTTTAATATCATCTGGCGTAAACATACGATTACCTTTGGCGTTTTTGCGAGGCTTTAGTACATCGAATTCCTTTTCCCAAAAACGAATAAGCGAATTATTCACTCCAAACGCTCGGGCAACTTCTCCAATGCTATAATACCTTTTTTCGGGCAGGTTAATCTGCATGAATTTTTATTTTATTAAACGAAGATACGTATTTTTTAATATATTTTTTTAACTATTGAAAAAAATTAAGCCCTCTTGAAAAAGTGTAGGAGGGCTGTGTGATTTAATCTTTTTTTCTTTTCAATCTTTTTACCAACTGAGAAGCCCTGTAACCAAAATCGGCTCCATAGCTATTGATAATCAATCCTTTTAAATTGTGTTTATCTGAAGAAACAGCATACACAACGCTTTCATCACCTGGGTCGGTCATACCTTCAAAGCGATATACTTCGTCGATGCAGAATTCTTCTGGAGACAATTCTAATGTTCCTTGCATACACAAAAAACAATCTTCTTCTTCGCTGATTAAAAAATCAGTAGTATATCCTCTTTTTTGCAAGTCATTAACGGCTTGGCTTAATGTTTCGTATGAATAAGCTGCATTTTCCATAATTATAATTTTTTAAGATTAATATCAGGTTGATTGTCTTTGATTTCAATATCCAATCCTCGTTTTTTGAGCAGAGGTTCGATACTTGGTTTTCTTCCTCTGAAATTCTCATACAATTGCTCAGGGTCTTGCGTACCGCCTTTTTCCAAAATATTTTTTCGGAATGAAGTGGCATTTTCCTGATCAAACAGCGAGGTAGATTTAAAAGCTTCGAAAGCATCGCTGTCTAAAACCTCTGACCAGATGTAGCTGTAATATCCTGCCGAATATCCTCCAGAAAATATGTGATTGAAGTAGGTGCTTCTGTATCTTGGAATAATCGCATCCATTAGCCCTGCTTGTTTCATACTATTGATTTCGTATGACACCACATCGCCTTCAAGCGGTTCTTCGATGGCGTGATACATCATATCCAGAATAGACGCTGCTAAATATTCGGTGGTAGCAAATCCTTGGTTGAAAGTGCCTGTTGCTTTCATTTTTTCAATCATTTCATCCGGAATGGTTTCGCCTGTTTGGTAATGTTTAGCAAACATTTTTATCACATCTGGTTCTTCAGCCCAGTTTTCCATAATTTGCGAAGGCAATTCAACAAAATCTCTCGAAACGCTTGTTCCGGCAAGGCTTTCATATTTCACGTTAGATAATAATCCGTGCAAAGCATGCCCAAATTCATGGAAAAACGTCGTTACTTCATCAAATGTCAATAAAGCTGGCGTAGATGCTGTTGGTTGAGTGAAGTTGCATACGATAGAAATAATCGGTAAAATTCGTTCTCCGTTTGCTATGCTTTGTGGTCGATATGATGTCATCCATGCACCGCCATTTTTGGTCGCTCTCGGATGCATATCCATAAGAAGTACACCGATTTCTGTACCATCTTTTTCAGTAACTTTCCAAGCTGTAGTCTCTTCATTATACACCGGAACATCGTAGAGTTGTTCAAATTTCAATCCATACAATTTCTCTGTAACCATAAAGATTCCTTCGCGAGTATTTTCTAAGCTAAAATACGCCTGCATTTCGTTTTCGTCAAAATCGTAGCGTTGTTGGCGTATTTTTTCCGAGTAATATCGCCAATCAGCAGGTGTAACATCTCCCTGAATACCATCTTGTTGCATAAGGTTTTGAATATCTGCAGTTTCGTTTTTTGCTTTTTGCAATGCCGGTTTCCAAAGCTCATTGAGCAAATCCATTGCTCCTTCCGGATTTTTCGCCATGGTTTCTTCCAACACATAAGCTGCATGAGATTTGTATCCCAAAATATTAGCTTTTTCCAGACGCAAATTGGCAATATTCAACAAAACTTCTTTATTGTCATATTCGTTGTCATTATTCCCTCTCAGCTGATAAGCATTCCATATTTCCTGTCTCAATTCGCGATCTTCGGCATATTGCAGAAACGGCATTATCGAAGAATTACTCAAAGTAAAAATCCATTTTCCTTGCTGTCCTTTATTTTCTGCTTCTTTGGCCGCAGTTTCGATTAACGGAGCAGGAAGTCCTGCCAATCTATTTTTGTCGGAAACAACTAAGGTATAGTCATTGGTTTCGTTGAGTACATTGTTGCCGAACTTTAATGTTAAAACTGCAAGCTGACTATTGATTTCTTTTAATTTTTCTTTTTTATCAGCAGATAAATTTGCTCCATTCCGAACGAATGATTTATATGTTTTTTCTAACAATCTTTTTTCTTCCGGAAGCAATTTACTCGTTATTTCATCATTTTCATTGACTGATTTTATTCTGGCAAACAGCTTTTCATTCAAAAATATATCGTCTGAATTTCTGGATAAAATCGGCACCAATTCTTCAGCAATTTTTTGTAAATCCTCATCTCCGTCAGCACTTTTCACGTTGAAAAACACACGTGTGATTTTTTTCAAATCTTTACCCGAATATTCCAAAGCTTCTATAGTATTGACAAAATCCGGAGCTTCTGTATTCTCTGCAATTGCGGTAATT
Organism: Flavobacterium sp.; assembly: GCA_035306305.1. GTDB lineage: Bacteria > Bacteroidota > Bacteroidia > Flavobacteriales > Flavobacteriaceae > Flavobacterium. The sequence goes on along the minus strand of DATGOD010000043.1, from coordinate 7,436 downwards.
TCTTCTTGTTGTTTTTTGATTGCTTCTTCGATAGCTGGTCGAAAATGCTCATTTTTAATTTGGTCGAATGGAGGCATTTGATAAGGCGTTTTCCATTCGCTTAGCAAAGGATTTTCCTCCTTTTTTTTATTATCACATGAAGCTAGTCCAACACCAACTATTGTCAGGATGATAAAAACATTTTTTTTCATTTATAAATTATCAATTTAGGTTTGCTACGAATATAGCTATTTTTAATGAATTTGAATCATTTTTTTGAGAGAAAATGACCCTAATCTTATATTTGTCCCAAACCAAAAAAAGACCTCTTTATTTTAAGAATTAATTATATCTTTAAACCAAAGGTTTTTCGTATTTTTGTATAAACTAAAAATTTTAAATTATGTATCCAGAAGAGATTGTAAAACCAATGAAAGAAGAATTAGTTTCTGCTGGTTTTAAAGAATTATATACCACAGATGATGTTGAGAACGCATTGTCGCAATCAGGCACAACCTTGGTTGTTATCAATTCGGTATGCGGATGTGCAGCACGAAATGCTCGTCCAGGAGCCAAAATGAGTTTGGAAAACACCAAAAAACCAGACCATATTGTAACCGCATTTGCTGGTGTGGACAGAGAAGCAGTTGATGCTGCACGCGAAAAAATGTTTCCGTTTCCGCCATCATCGCCATCTATGGCATTGTTCAAAGACGGAGAATTAGTTCACATGTTGGAAAGACATCATATCGAAGGTCATCCGGCTGAAATCATTGCTGAAAACCTCAAAGCAGCGTACAACGAATACTGCTAATAAAAAAAGGTTGAAAAAAGTAAAAAAAACCACCAAATCTAAGGTGGTTTTTGTTTATATTTGAAAAAAGATAAGAGTGGTAAAAATATTATCCTATCCGATAACGGTTATATTTTATATTTTTTTTAGTTTGTGCTTATTGATTTTTCATCCAATTCAGTGGTTATGCTTGAATTGTTTTGGCTATCAAGCACATAAAAAAAGTGTTGATGTATTAAACTGGTGCTTGATACGTTGCGGTCATTTGTTAGGAACAACTTATCAAATCAAAAACGCATCAACCGTTCCCACTGACGTTCCTGTAATTTTTGTATCTAATCATCAAAGTATGTATGATGTTGCAGTGAAAATATGGTTTTTAAGAAAAAATCATCCAAAGTTCGTCAGTAAAAAAGAGTTAGGCAAAGGGATTCCAAGCGTGTCCTATAATTTAAAACACGGCGGCTCGGTGTTAATTGATCGAAAAGATTCTAAGCAAGCACTGGTAGCGATAAAACAATTAGGACAATATATTGAAAAACACAATCGCAGTGCAGTCATTTATCCCGAAGGTACGCGCTCTAGAACAGGAAAACCTAAAAAGTTTTCAGAAAATGGCTTACGAATTCTTTGCAAATATGCACCAAACGCATACATTGTTCCGATAACCATCAATAATTCATGGAAATTGTTTCGATACGGAATGTTTCCTTTAGGATTAGGAGCCGGATTATCTATGTATATTCATCCAGCAATGAAGATAAGCGAACACAGTTTTGAGGAAATTTTTGAAAAAACACATTCCGCAATTCTGTCTAAAATAAAGTAGAAACAATCTTTAAAAAAGATAAAAAAACAATTGTTATGTCAATACAAAATGTACGTCTGGAAGTTATGAAATTTCTGGAAAATAATATTAACGATTTTGTCCAGAAATATTTGATTCCGGTCGAAAAAATATGGCAACCTTCTGATTTACTTCCCGATTCAGAAAACGAATCGTTTATGGAAGAAGTCAGAGAATTGAGAGAACTTGCCAAAGAACTCCCTTATGATTTTTGGGTAGTTTTGGTCGGCGACACCATCACCGAAGAAGCTTTGCCTACTTATGAATCTTGGTTATTAGATGTGGAAGGTGTCAACCAAAGAGCTGGCGAAGAAGACCCAGGAAACGGCTGGGCTAATTGGATAAGACATTGGACCGGAGAAGAAAACCGCCACGGAGATTTGTTAAACAAATACCTCTATTTGTCGGGAAGAGTAAACATGAAAGAAGTAGAAATTTCAACGCATCATTTACTCAACGATGGATTTGACCCTGGCACAGACAGAGACCCTTATAAAAACTTCGTATTTACCAGTTTTCAAGAATTAGCTACCTACATTTCTCACAACAGAGTTGCTCAACTTGCCAAGCAATACAACAACAACAAATTGTCTAGAATGTGCAAAATGGTCGCCGGCGACGAAATGAGACATCATCATGCTTATTCAGAATTTGTAGATAGAATTTTTCAAGTTGATCCTTCCGAAATGATGAAAGCTTTTCACTATATGATGAAAAGAAAAATCACCATGCCGGCGAATTTGGTCAGAGAATCTGGCGGAAAAATCGGTGAGGCTTTTCATCAGTTTTCAGAATCGGCACAACGAATCGGCGTTTATACATCTTTAGATTACGTAGATATTCTCAATAAATTAATTACGCGTTGGCAAATCGACAAAATTGATAATCTGACTGACGAAGCCGAAAAAGCACGTGATTACTTGATGAAACTTCCAGATAGACTAACCCGATTGGCAGAAAGAATGAAAGTGAGCGAAGAAGCACATGTATTCAAATGGGTAAATCCTGCTTTGGTTAAATAGTTTTTTAAGACCTTCCAGGTTTTAAAAACCTGGAAGGTCTATAAACGAAACGAGAATAAATTAAAACGAAAAAACCTTTCTGAAATCAGAAAGGTTTTTGTTTATAGACAAAATAAAATCTTGTTTAGTGGAACGTAAAATTAATAAATACCGCTCTGGTTTTCATTGATTCGATATAACCTGTCCACGGACTGTTTTCGTTGTAATCTCTAACCAACTCGTCTTGTAATCCAAACGAACCACGCAAAGATGTTGACAATTTAAAATGTGGAAAATAAAAATCTATTCCCACGCCCAATTCATAGTTTGTCGTTAATCTTTTCATCCGAAAAGTGCCTTCGTAATTATCTTCTTTCGAATCTTCATTGCTACTCAGATTGACGTTTTGCGAAATTCCAGCCATAACAAAAGGTCGGATATTTCCTGTTCGCACCGCCGAATATTTAAGCAATAATGGAAAATGCAAATAAGTTGTATTCACTTCTCTCCTAGCCTTTCCTGGGTCAGCAATATGTGGGAAAATCAAGTCGCGTTTGTTGTATTCCAAATTTGGTTCAAAACGAAGATTAAGCGATTCTAAAATTCGTAAATTCCCAACCAATCCAACGGCAAACCCAAAACTGGTTTCTGTCAGGATTTCCTGATTTCCTCGGTTTTTCAGATAATCTTCAGTATATTTAAACTTAAAATTATAGGTATTCAAACCGATGGTATAACCCCAGTGAATACGCTGATCATCGAAAGATTGTTGGTTTCGGTAAGGATTTTTCCCGAAAATCCATTGTGCCGAACCTGTTGCTGATACCAGCAGAAAAACGAAAATGGTTAATATTTTTCTCATTGTTTAGATGCAATATATATGGTTGCCACGCCCATAGTTTGTGGCAAGTGTTTTACATTAGAAAACCCAATTTTACGCAAAATATTGTTCAATTGCTCTCCAAAAGGGAAATTTTTTGCAGATTCAGACAAATAAGTATATGCTTTTCGATCTTTAGAGAAGAGTTTTCCCATCAATGGCATAAAGGTTTTCATATAAAAATTATACCCTTGTTTGAACGGAAATTTGGTTGGAACAGATGTTTCCAAAATCACAAAAATCCCATTAGGTTTCAATACACGTAATATTTCGTCTAATCCTTTTTCGAGGTTTTCAAAATTTCGAACCCCAAAAGCTACTGTAATCGCATCAAAAGAGTTGTCTTCAAAGGGCAAGTTTTCAGAATCGCCTTGAATCATTTCTATCTTGTCTTCTAATCCTAATGCTTTTACTTTTTCTTTGCCAACTTCGAGCATTCCGGCAGATAAATCTAATCCAATAATTCGTTTCGCATCAGATTTTGACAACAAAATCGCCAAGTCGCCTGTTCCAGTTGCAATATCCAAAATAGATTCGGGGCGAGTATCAGAAACCAATTTAAGCACATGTCTTCTCCATCCTTGATCGGTTCCAAGCGAAATCATCCGATTTAAGTTATCATAATTCCCCGAAATGGTATCAAACATTTGTTCGACTTGTTGTTTTTTACCTAATTTAGAATCTTTGTATGGTTGGATTTGTTCTGCCATCTTTAAATAATTTCTACAAATATAAGGATATTCTCAAAGATAGAATTATTTCTGACTTTTGAAACGAAAATCAATTTATTTTTTTCTATTTTCCCGATAAGATTCAAAAAAATAATATCGCTTTACAACCATTTGCGTCTATATAATTTTTAAGCCACACAAAAAAGGAACAAACACACAATTTGTTCCTTTTTCTTCAGATAAAATATTGTATTTTTGCTGGTTGTATCAAATTTTGTAAATACTATGCAATCCAAAGATATCCGAAGAAGCTTTTTAGATTTTTTCAAAAGTAAAAATCACCTGATTGTACCATCTGCGCCTATCGTACTAAAAAATGACCCTACGTTGATGTTTAACAACTCGGGAATGGCACAGTTCAAGGAATATTTTTTAGGTAATGCCGTGCCGAAAAGCAACCGTATTGCCGATACCCAAAAATGCCTGCGTGTGTCGGGCAAACACAACGATTTGGAAGATGTAGGTTTTGACACCTATCATCACACCATGTTTGAAATGCTGGGCAACTGGTCTTTCGGCGATTATTTCAAAAAAGAAGCTATCGCCTGGGCTTGGGAATATCTGACTGAGGTGCTGAAAATCGACAAAGACATATTGTATGTTTCGGTTTTTGAAGGTAATGAAAGTGAAAACGTTCCGTTCGATCAAGAATCTTTCGACATTTGGAAACAATATGTAAGCGAAGACCGCATCATTCACGGAAATAAAAAAGATAATTTTTGGGAAATGGGCGATCAAGGTCCATGTGGTCCGTGTTCTGAAATTCACGTAGATTTACGTCCAGATAATGAAAGAGCCGAAGTTCCCGGTCGTTCACTTGTTAATGCTGATCATCCGCAAGTGGTTGAAATATGGAATAACGTATTCATGGAATTCAACCGAAAAGCCGATGGAAGCTTGGAAAAACTCCCGGAAAAACACGTAGATACCGGTATGGGATTCGAGCGTTTGTGTATGGCCATACAAGGTGTAACCTCCAATTACGACACCGACGTTTTTACGCCGCTTATTGTAAAAGTAGAAGAACTTTCTGGTCATAAATACACCAAAAATGAGGTCAAAAACATTAGCGACGAGCAAAACAAAATCAATATTGCCATTCGAGTAATTGTCGATCACGTGAGAGCTGTTGCTTTTGCTATCGCCGATGGTCAATTGCCGTCCAACAACGGTGCAGGATATGTAATCAGACGTATTTTGCGTCGTGCTATTCGTTATGGATTTACGTTCCTTAACCTCAAAGACCCTTTTATTCATCAATTGGTTGCTGTTTTATCATCAGAAATGGGCGAATTTTTCCCGGAAATTGTTACTCAAAAAGATTTGGTTACCAATGTTATCAAAGAAGAAGAAACTGCTTTTCTACGAACTTTAGAACAAGGTTTGCATTTGTTGGATGAGGAAATGAAAAAAAGTGAATCGAAAAATTTCTCAGGCGAAAAGGCTTTTGAATTATACGACACTTTTGGTTTTCCGGTAGATTTAACCGCACTCATTCTCAGAGAAAATGGTTTTGAACTTGACGAGAAAGGCTTTGAAAATGCCATGCAAATACAAAAAAACCGCTCCAGAGCTGCCTCAGAAGTAGCTACAGACGATTGGCAAATACTTATCGACGGAAATATCGAAACCTTTGAAGGATATGACCGCACAGAAAACGAAGTAAAAATTACGCGTTGGAGAAAAGTTTCTTCTAAAAAAGACGGTACTTTCTATCAAATTGTACTTGACCACACGCCGTTTTATCCGGAAGGTGGTGGACAAGTTGGAGACAAAGGCGTGTTGATTTCTGCTAATGAAAAAATCGATATTATCGATACCAAAAAAGAGAATAACCTGATTTTGCATATTGCTAAAAAACTTCCGGAAAACATACACGGAATTTTTACAGCAAAAGTAAATCTGACATTGCGAAATGCCGCAGCAAAGAATCACTCTGCTACGCATTTATTACATCAGGCATTGAGAACGATTTTGGGCACACACGTTGAGCAAAAAGGTTCATTGGTTTCTCCGGATTATTTGCGATTCGACTTTTCTCATTTTGCTAAATTAACCGATGACGAACTCGCACAAACAGAAGCATTTGTCAATCAAAAAATTGCAGAGCAACTACCTTTGGTTGAACGAAGAAACATTCCGTATCAACAAGCTATCGACGAAGGCGCTATTGCTTTGTTTGGCGAAAAATATGGCGATGATGTTCGGGCTATAAAATTTGGAGAATCGATGGAGCTTTGTGGAGGAATTCACGTGAACAATACTGCTGATATTTGGTCTTTTAAAATCGTCTCGGAAAGTGCTGTTGCTGCCGGAATAAGAAGAATCGAAGCTATATCGGGCAATGCAGTCAAAGAGTTTTATAATAAGCAAGAAGACACATTGACTGAAATCAAAGCTTTGCTTAAAAATCCGCAAGACAGCCTCAAAGCTATTGAGCATTTACAAAATGAAAATGAATCACTCAAAAAGCAAATTGATGGCTTGCTGAAAGATAAAATCAAAGTATTAAAAGCTGAATTATTACAAGAATCTAGCTTGATTAATGAGGTACAATTTTTAGCAAAACAAGTCGATTTGGACGCTAATTGCATCAAGGATTTGGTATATGAAATAGGTGGCACAGCAGACAACTTTTTTATTTTGTTAGGAGCTGTAAACGACGGAAAACCAATGCTTACTTGTTATATTTCTAAAAAACTAGCAGCTAATAAAAACCTTAATGCCGGACAAATCGTTCGAGAATTAGGCAAACACATTCAAGGCGGCGGCGGCGGACAAGCATTTTTTGCTACGGCCGGCGGAAAAAATCCTGCTGGAATCACAGACGCCCTTAATGCAGCTAAAGGTTATATCGAATAATTGTAAAATCATTTTGGTTTATATATACAAAATCCGCCGAGCTTAAAAGCTCGGCGGATTTCTATTCTAATATAAATTTACTACGGCTACTACTAATTTTTCACTACTTGCTTAGTTACCGTGTGAGAACCGTCTTTGATTGTCAATAGATATACTCCTGTCGATACTTGGCTCAAATCTACAACGGTTTCTACTTGTCCGCTGTTTTGTACTGTTTGAGACTGGATTTCTCTTCCTGTGTAATCGTATAATTTAAACGTAACATCTTGCATCGTTTCTGATGAGAAACTCACAGTAATTCTATCGCTTGTTGGATTAGGATACAATTTGAAATCAGCTAATT
>DATGOD010000042.1:0-12846 GCA_035306305.1 Flavobacterium sp. | reverse complement strand
CCCGAGAGTCAATGCCACGAATAGCATTTTTGATATTTTACACTTCATTTTATTTGATTGTTTTTTATTAGTAACCTCCAAATTTAATGATTTTTTTAGGAAATCAAACTATTCGGTAGTAATTTTAGCATTTTAAACAACCTAAATGCTTAATTTCAAACATTCTAATTTCGCCATTGAAGCCGGCACTGACGAGGCCGGAAGAGGCTGTTTGGCTGGTCCGGTTACGGCAGCAGCCATTATTACCTCCGAAAAACTACAGTCAGAATTACTCAATGATTCTAAACAAACTCCTTTGAAGGTGCGCAATTTTCTTCGAAAATGGATAGAAGAAAATGAAAATGCTTATGCCGTTGCGCATATTTGGCCAGAAGAAATCGACCAAATTAATATCCTAAATGCGTCTATCAAAGCGATGCATCTGGCTTTGGGCAAACTGGTGCTTACTCCTGAGTTCATTATTGTGGACGGAAACCGATTTAAGTCTTTTCGCGATATTCCACATGAAACTATTATCAAAGGTGATGGCAAATACCTGAGTATTGCTGCGGCATCTATTTTAGCAAAAACTTATCGCGATGAAGTGATGTTGCAACTCCACGAAGAATATCCTATGTATCATTGGGACAAAAACAAAGGTTATCCTACCAAGGAACATCGCGAGGCTATCATCAAATATGGCCCTTGTGAATATCATCGAAAATCTTTTCGACTGATTCCGGAGCAAATAAAATTGGATTTATAAAAAAATAAGCTGTCTCGTTGTGAGACAGCTTACTCCTTTAATATATAATATTTCAAAAATTATCCGTTCAATGCTTCTGCACCGCCAACAATTTCTAAAATTTCGTTGGTAATCGCTGCTTGACGAGCTTTGTTATAGGTCAATTTCAATTGATTTTGCAATTCTTTGGCGTTATCAGTTGCTTTATGCATGGCTGTCATTCGTGCTCCGTGCTCTGCTGCGTTAGAGTCTAATACAGCTTTGAACAACTGTGTTTTTAGAGAGCTTGGAATCAAATTATTGATGATTTCTTCTTTTGATGGTTCAAAAATATAATCCGCAACTGCATTAGCATTTCCTCCACTTATTGGTTGCAATGGCAAAAATTGCTCAGTCATTACAATTTGCGAAGCGGCGTTTTTGAATTGATTGTAGATAATCTCAATCTTATCATATTTTTTATCCGCAAAAGCATCCATCAACACTTGTGCAACAAGAGAAACATTTTCGAAAGTCAAATCATCAAAAAGCTGACTTTCATTGGCAAAAACGGGTTCTGTTTTGCTTAAAATGTCGTGTGCTTTTTTACCGATTGTCAATACTTCTACCTCTTGATTTGCATAGAATTGTATGCGTTCTTTGGTTTTTTTCAAGACATTAGAATTGAATGCTCCACACAAACCTCTATTGGATGTAACAACGACCAACAAAACATTTTTTTCTGGTCTTTGCTCTGCATACACACTACTCACGTTTTCTTCTAATGTAGCACTGATGTTCTGAATCAATTCTGTCAATTTTTCGGCATATGGGCGCATTGCTGTAATCGCATCTTGAGCTTTTTTGAGCTTTGCTGCCGAAACCATCTTCATGGCAGATGTTATCTGCATAGTTGATGATACCGAGCTGATTCTGTTACGTATTTCTTTTAAGTTTGCCATTTTTTCTGAATTAAGAAAAAAGAAATTAGATATTAGTATTGAGAATATAGATTTCTACGTTCTCAATACTAACTAGTCTATACTTTTATTAGTATTTAGAAGATACTTCTTTGGCTACTTTTTCTAATGTAGCTGTAGCTTCATCGGTCAATTTTCCTGCTTTCAAATCTTCCAAAACATTTTTGTGAGACAAGTTCAAAGTTTGCAAGAAATCTTTTTCAAACTCTTTCACTTTATTCACAGGAACATTTCTCAATAGGTTTTTACTACCTGCATAGATAATAGCTACCTGATCTTCTACTTTATATGGATCATTAACTGATTGTTTCAAGATTTCCACATTTCTACGTCCTTTTTCAATTACGTTTAATGTAGCTCCGTCTAAGTCTGAACCGAATTTAGCAAAAGCTTCTAATTCGCGGAATTGAGCTTGATCCAACTTCAATGTTCCAGAAACTTTTTTCATAGATTTAATCTGTGCATTACCACCAACACGAGATACAGAAATACCTACGTTAATCGCCGGACGAACTCCTGAGTTAAACAAGTCTGACTCTAAGAAAATTTGTCCGTCGGTAATCGAAATCACGTTGGTTGGGATATATGCAGAAACGTCTCCTGCTTGTGTTTCGATAATCGGCAAAGCGGTTAATGAACCTCCACCTTTTACGATTGGTTTCAATGATTCCGGTAAATCGTTCATGTTTTTAGCTATTTCGTCATCACCGATAACTTTTGCAGCACGCTCCAACAAGCGAGAGTGTAGATAGAAAACGTCTCCCGGATATGCTTCACGACCTGGTGGACGACGCAAAATCAAAGACATCTCACGATATGCTACCGCTTGTTTTGACAAATCGTCATAAACAATCAATGCTGGGCGACCTGTATCACGGAAATATTCTCCGATTGCCGCTCCTGCCATTGGTGCATATACCTGCATTGGTGCAGGATCAGATGCGTTAGCCGCTACTATGATTGTATAAGCCAATGCGCCTTTTTCTTCTAATGTTTTTGCAATTGCAGCAACTGTTGATGCTTTTTGACCAACTGCTACATAAATACAATATACTGGTTGTCCTGCATCGTAAAATTCTTTTTGGTTAAGAATTGTATCGATACAAACCGTTGTTTTTCCTGTTTGACGGTCACCAATAACCAACTCACGTTGTCCTCTACCAACCGGAATCATCGCGTCGATTGCTTTTACTCCTGTTTGCAAAGGCTCTGTTACTGGTTGACGGAAAATAACTCCCGGTGCTTTACGCTCCAACGGCATTTCGTACAAATCTCCACCGATTGCTCCTTTACCGTCGATAGGTAATCCTAATGTATTTACCACACGTCCTACCATTTCTTCACCTACTTTTAGTGAAGCAATACGACCTGTGCGTTTTACAACATCACCTTCTTTAATCAATGTGGATGAACCGAAAAGTACAATACCTACGTTGTCTTCTTCGAGGTTTTGCACCATCGCTTCCAAACCGTTTTCAAATTGTACCAACTCACCATATTGAGCATTAGACAATCCGTGTACACGGGCTATACCATCTCCTACTTCCAATACGGTTCCAACTTCTTCTACCGAAGCGTCTGCTCCGAATCCTGATAATTGTTGTTTTAAAATTGCTGAAATTTCAGCTGGTTTGATTTCCGCCATCTTTTTATTTATTTATACACGCCTAAACGTGGTTTGATATTAATTATTGATTAGCTCTCTTTTTAATTGATTTAATTTATCTGCAACAGACGCATTGTATTGCATATCGCCGATACGGATGATGAATCCTCCGATGATTTCGGGATTAACTTCATTGATAATTTCAATTTGCGATTCTGAAGTCAATTGTTTGATTTTATCTAACACCTTTGCTTTCAAATCGTCTGTCAATGGTATTGCAGTGGTCACGTATGCTCTGGCAATTCCTTTTGACTCTTCAAACAAGGCAATATATTTTGTAGCAATTTGTTGTAGCAAACCAAATCGGCTATTATTGTTGAGCAAACCAAATAACAATTTGCTATCTGCAGACAAAGATGAAAATATCTCGTCTAATGCGTTTTTCTTTGCTTCTCCTTTAATGACAGGGTTATCTAAAAATTGTTTTAGTTCATCGCTGTCGTTCATTGCTTTGTTTATCGTTTGCATGTCGCTTGCCATTTGCTCAGAAACATTTTTTGCTTGAGCGGTTTCAAACAAAGCTTTTGCATAACGAATTGCTGCTCTAGATGTTGCCATAAATTAGTTTAATTTAACGTCATTCAACAACGATTCTACCAATTGATTTTGTGCTTGAGCGTCTCCCAATTGGTTTTTCATTAGTTTTTCGGCAATTTCAATAGAAAGTCCAGATACGTGATTTTTGATATCAGACATAGCTGCCGATTTTTCGTTTTCAATAGCTGCTTTAGCTTGCTGAATCATTTTTTCGCCTTCGGCTTGTGCTTCGTTTTTGGCTTCTGCAATCATTTTTTCTTTCATTTCGCGAGCTTCTTTTAGCATAGCATCGCGTTCTGCTCTTGCTTCTGCCAATAGTTTTTCGTTGCTGGCTTTCAAGTTTTGCATTTCGCGTTTAGCATTATCTGCTGCCGCCAAAGCATCTGCGATACCTTCTTCACGAGCTTCCAAAGCGTTAATGATTGGTCTCCATGCAAATTTACCCAATAAGAAAATTACCACCAAAAGTATGATAGCTGTCCAAAAGAATAAACCAAAACTAAAGTCGTTAATTAACTTCTCCATTGAAATATAATTGTATTAAAAATGTTTGTTGTATTGATTGTTTAATTTAAATCAACATCTGCAACCAACCGTTACAGATGTTGATTATGTTTTAAGGTCTTATTTTCCGAAGAAAATAGCTGCAAGAGCCAAACCTTCCAAAAGCGCTCCGATGATAATCATCGCTGTTTGGATTTTACCAGCAGCTTCTGGTTGACGTGCAATAGCGTCCATAGCAGAACCACCAATTTTTCCTAATCCGATACCAGCTCCGATAACGATCAAACCTGCTCCAATTAAATTGTACATAATAAAAAATTTATATAATTAAACAAAAATTCAACTTATTAATGTTCATGTTCTTGAACTGCCATACCTATGAATAGCGATGACAACATCGTGAAAATGAACGCTTGCAAAAACGCAATCAACAATTCGAGGAACATAATAAATATACCCAAAGCCATGGAAATACCTGTTGCTCCGTAGATTGTTAAATCTTGTTTCATCAAAAATATTACGGCAACAATTCCCATAATCACCGAGTGTCCGGCGGTTAAATTCGCAAACAAACGAATCATTAATGAGAATGGTTTTGTTATCATTCCGATAACTTCTATCGGAGCTAAAATTATTTTCATCGGCACAGGAACGCCTGGCATCCAAAAAATATGTGTCCAATAATCTTTATTTCCTGAGAATGTTGTAATCACGAAAGTAAACAATGCCAAGCAAAAAGTTACTGCGATATTTCCGGTAACGTTTAACCCTAATGGTGTTAATCCTAGCAAGTTCAATAAAAATATCAATGTAAACACAGACAACAAATACGGCATAAATTTTTTGTATTTTTTATCCCCGATATTTGGACGTGCCATTTCGTCGCGCACATAAATCACTAGTGGCTCTAAAGCTCTTCCGATTCCTTTTGGCAAGTTATTAGGTGATTTCTTGTATGTTTTTGCCAAAGAAGTGAATCCCCAGAACAATAAAACTGTTGCTATAAATAACCCGAATACGTTTTTTGTGATAGAGAAGTCTAATGGTTTTTCTACGGTTGGATGATGATGTTCGTCGAATTTCAAATCTCCACTCGCATCAGTTTTATAGATTTTACCGTGATAAATAGTGTAGTGTTGCCCGTCTTTTTCGATTGTTTTTCCTTTGTAAACAAAATCTTCTGACGACATGAATACCTTTAAACCATTATCAATCAAAATGACTGGCAACGGAAATCCGTAATTTTTACCGGTTTCTCGATCGGCGAAAAAAGAATAATAGTAATCATCTTGCAAGTGATGATCGATAAATTCCTGAACAAATTGATCTTCTGTCTGCGCTTCTTCGTGCTGTGCTTCGTTTGGCGACGCCCATAAACTAACCGTAAACATGGTCATCAATAACACGACAAATGTGCGTATGGATTGCTTTATCATTACCATAATGATTACTTTACCTTTTTAAAATTTTGTGCAAATGTACAACTTTATTCGATATATAAAACACCTTAATTAAAACTTTTTTGACGGCGTTTTTTCACTTTGATTTAACAAGCTATAAGCCACGTACAAATCAAAAATCATATACATGAAAAACACCAATAAATAATTGTATTTAAAAAAATCTACATCTGGATTTTCCAAGGTTGATTTTGCCAACAGATAAGATGCTACAACCTTGATGGTAAACACGCCCAAAAAAACAAATCCCAAAAAATTAGGCAACGGTTTTTTGGCCATGTTCATGGCAACAATCAACGCTAACGAAATAACCGCTTGCACAAAATAAATTTGTAACAAAGTAATATCGATTGTTTCCCACAATGAGTCAATGTCAAAAATTTGTTGTGCAAAAAACTGTATGCCATAAGCTACAACAGATAATAATGCTAATTGAACGATATATTTACCCATACTAATCATCCGAGTTTTGGTTTCTTACTTGTACCGGCTCTCGTCGTGTTTGTTGTAGCGGTTGTCTTTCAACTTGTCGCGTCTGTATTTGTCTTGCTGGTCGGCGAACAGATTGACTTTCTCCTTGTACTTGTGACTCTGGTCGGCGAACAGACCGCATTGGTTGTTGTCCAACTTCTTCTGGTTGTTGCTCTACTACAGGAGTTTCCGGTTGTTGTGCTGGAGATGTTGCATTCAGTTGCTGTGCCACCGATTGGGTTTGTGCTTGTTCTGTTTGCTCATCCGGTTGCTCTTCTTGCTGTTGTCCTTCCTCTTGTGGATATCGTGCACGCAGATATTCATCCCAATTTTTCTTAATCAATACCACCACATAATCTTCAGTACTAATCAATACCGGGTCGCGAGTAATTTGATACAATTGTTCGATTTCGAGATACATTTGTGCCGATTGAGCAATATTTCCAGACTTGATTCCGTGTAATACCAAAAACACTTGCGTATCTGAATATTGATCAACCGAGAATTTGATTCCGGTATGTGCTCTATCCTGAGCATATCGCTCCAATTTTTCTTTCAATTCCAAATCTTCGCCTTCAATCGGATAGCTGACTTCATAAATGAATTTAAGATTCTTTGACAAGTCCATTTTGAAATTCATATTCTCCAAACGAGACAAATCTTCGTTCAAAATTCGTTCGGCTTCTTTGCCTTCTTTCGAGCTCGGGTAAGTAAGTGCCACATGGTTGAGAGCTGCTTTGTATCCTTCTAATCCTTCAAGTTTACCAACAGTAACTGCTCTGAGCAATTCATATTTTGGCAACATTTGATCGTTGAGCATCATCGGGATTTTTTCGTCCAATTCGTCCAATACCGCAGTATAATCTCCTTGTGTATAAGTTTGATATATTTCTTCGTAATCACTAACCGGTTCTTCTACTGCCTCGAGCGTTGCATTCGGATTGAGAATTACTTGTGTATATTGCGAGTTTGGATGGTTGAGTTTCATGTCTTCCAACAAAGCTGCTGCTTTTTCGGCGTCGATTACACCATATATTTTATACAAATGATATTTTGCCGGCTCAATCAATCTTTCGTCTGGCTCAATACTTAATAATTTTTCCAATCGTTCCGCCGCCAATCCATATTCATTTAATCGTTCGTAATAAATCACGCCGAGTTGATAATAAGCATTGTCCAAATCTTTTTTGAGTAATTTTAGCTGTGCTTCATCCGTCGGAATTTGAGCGATATAAAATTCCGGATTATAACGTTGATCAACCGTATCTTCAGATTCTTCTTCCGCTACTTGCGTTTCGTCATCATTCACATCTTCAAATGCAGGCATTTCGACAGCTTCGTTTTCCCAACGCCAGTTATCTACATTTGGTCTATTTCCCCAATTTGAAGCAAACGACTGTTTTCCGCTATTTACCGAATTTGGCGAATAGAAATAAAAGTTCGAACCTCGCCCGATACTCACACCTCCGCCAGACGATTGTCCCGAAGCTTCTGCCAATGCTCTTGCTCTCTCTTCATCATCTTTTTTTAATTTCTCTACATATTCGTTGAAAACAATAAGCCGTTCTTCATCGCTCATTTGAGCCAAGTTGAGAATACTGTCATTTTTGCGAACCAATTGCTCAAAATTAACCACATCGATGAGTCCGTTTCGCTTGCGTTTGATGCGGAGATAATCTCGGGTATTCGGATTCATCAAAACCATCGTACTGTCGTAATACATTCCGGCTTTTTCGTAATCTTTTCCGCCGTAATAAATTTCTGCCAAATGTTCGTAATTGGCTTGTTTTACGTAATTATTATCTTTGAATCTTCTCAGGGAATTGTTGAAGTTTTTGACTGCTTTGTCAATATCATGATGTGTTTCATACATCAATCCCAATTG
This sequence comes from Flavobacterium sp., assembly GCA_035306305.1. Lineage (GTDB taxonomy): Bacteria > Bacteroidota > Bacteroidia > Flavobacteriales > Flavobacteriaceae > Flavobacterium. The sequence continues at coordinate 4,640 of DATGOD010000042.1, read as the reverse complement.
ATGATAAATCATATCTAGATAAGCTCTATTTTCTCTATCTCGTAAGAGTTTTCCATATTCTTTTACGAATACTGCGGTATCCATTTGAGATTTGTCTTGATTGGCAAATTTTTCGCCATAAGCATTAATCACATAAGCACGCGGAATGCTGTAATTATAAGCGATTACTTCGTCAAATTTTTGTATAGCTTCGGCGTTTTGCCCCAATTTACTGTTGAGTTGCCCTAAAATATAGGTATATCGGGCTTTTTTTAGTTTTTCTTTGGTCAATTCGTAAGCGTTTTCCAGAGCTGTTTTCGCACTATCGTAAGCTTCTGTATTGATGTAACCTTGTGCCAAGGTCGCATAGGCTTCGCCTTTTGTTTCTCCAACAACTTCAGGGTTTGCTATTAATTTTTTCAGATTTCTTATTGCGGTATTGTCGTATTGCAAACGTAAGTTGGTTTTTTCTACCCAAATGCTGGCGTCATAAAAAATATCACTATCCGGATATTTCATCACAATATAATTAAATGCTTCTTGTGCAGGCACATAACGCAAATCGTGGTAACGGGCTTTTCCCAACAACAGATAAGCATCGTCTATTTGCGGATTGTTTTCGGTTCCGGCGATGTAAATAGAATGATTTTGAGCTGCCTTAATGGCTTTTTCTTCTGCCCGTTGAAAGTTGGGATTTTTCTCTGTATTGACAATTTCTTCTACTTCGTCTGGTTGCATCATTTCTACCGGAAGTATTTTGGCAAAATTATCTGTTCGCTGTTCTTTAATTTCTTCAACGCCTTTATCATAAGCCAATTGCCCATTATACAAAATGTTATATTTTGCCGTAGTAGCGTGATAGCCTCTGTTCAAGGCTGCGTTTTTGCTGGTTGAACAGGCAAAACACAAGGTTATCACCAAAACAATGCAACTGTATGTAAATATTTTTGACTTCAATGCAACTAAATCTTTACCTTGATTAACTGAGAAATGACGATTTTTATTATTTCAAATCGTATCTATTTCTGTTAGAGTGGGTAAAAATATAAAAAACACTTCACATAATCTTACTGTAAAGTGTTTTTTATCCCTAATTCAAAAAATTATTTACACGGCAAACAAGTTTTCGAGTTCGCTCATGGTGTTTTCGTCGGTTTGAATATCTTTGACCACTTGCCCTTTTTGCAAAGCAACAATTCGGTTACTGACCTCAACGGTGTGTTGCAAATCATGGCTGGAAATGAGCATTGTTGTCTTTTTTTGTTGTGCAAAATCCTTCAATAAATTTTTCAAACGGATTTGGGTTGTCGGATCGAGATTAGCAAAAGGTTCGTCGAGAATCACAACTTTTGGATTTCCGATAAAAGCTCCGGCGATGCCCACTTTCTTTTGATTTCCTTTTGACAAATCTCTGATATATTTGCTATTATCCAATATTTCGTCATTAAAAAACGAAGCAAACGGCTGTAGAAAAACGTCTAAATCTGCTTGCGAAACACCTCTTAAATCTGCAATAAATTTAAAATATTCGGTTGGCGTGAGATAGCCAATCAAAAAACTTTCGTCGAGAAAAGCCGATGTAAAATTTTTCCAATCTTCCGATTGACTAACATTAATACCGTTATTGGTAACTTGTCCGGATGTGGGCTGAATCAAATCCAGTAGCAAACTGAACAAAGTTGTTTTTCCGGCTCCATTGTTTCCGACCAAACCAAAACTTTCTCCTTCATTAATATCGAGTTTGTCGATTTGTAACACGACATTTTGTTGGTATCTTTTCGATAAATTTTCGATCTGAATCATAATTATTTTCTTTTATATGCTTGTAGCGTTGAATATTTTTCTTTGAGATATACTTTTTGAATTTGATTAAAACAATAGTCTTTGAAGGCAAATCCGATTATTCCTGCTAATGCGACCAACAAACTGCCCAACCAAGGGGCGTACAACGCCGCTCCGATTCCGTATAAAATCATTGGTATTAACATTTTAGGCAATGCCAGCAAAATGCTTTTAAAATTGAATGCCGATTTATCTCCCATCAGGTTTTTGTTGGTTGTAAGATCAATAGGCGTTTTGATATAAGCACCGCTCAACATGACCAAATAACTGTTTACACCGATATTAAAAATCGCTGCAGAAACAATCATCAGATAAATATCCCAACCGAAATAAATGTAGAAAGAAGCAATCAGCGTGCACACAATTGTAGCAATCACCATCAACCACCATTTGGCTTGCAAATAATCTTTGTAAGTAACATTTTGCGTCATCATCAGCGGATAATAAGCTGAATCCCAACTTGGAATATAATTTCCGAAGGAGAAAACAAAACCGCCAGAAACGAATATTGCTGCAAACATTTGCATTATTTTCGAATCGCCATAAACCGAAATACTTGTAAAAAACAACAATCCGTAAAAAATAAACAGAAAACTCGCTATCATGGTTGATTTGGAGCGTTTGTTTCGGGTTAGCATTTTCACATCTACTTGCAAAAAAGTTCCGATTTTCCCGTATTTGTCTAACCAAGAAACATTGATGTTATTCACTTTTTCGGTTTGAGCAATAACGCCTTTGTCCAGATAAAGATTGCTTAATATCATCTTTTTACTTCTGCTATACAAAACAACCAAAATCGGAAAGAGAATTAACGAAAATCCGGGATAATTATAAAATGGATAAAAAATCGTTTGAGAAATCTGTGGAATATTGATAATGTCAAAGTAATTTCCGGCGAAAACCAATACCAAAATACCGATGATTGTCCAGAAAACCGCATTGTTTTTGTTGATAAACAAATTGATAAAATTATTGAGCTGCACCCAAAGCAAACAAGCAATTGCCAAGAACAAAACGCCCAATTTGTTTGATTGCTGTATCAACAAAATGATAAAAAACGGAACAAAAAACAAATAGGAAAAAATCGAATAAACCGATAACATACTCTGTTTGAGCATTTGACCGACTATCTTTTGTTTCGGAATATTTGTCAGCAACAAAGGTTTGATATTCAAATAATTGAATTTCTGAAAAAAGTATCTGAGCAATAATTCAAAAAAGAAATAATACAACAAATAAGCACAAACGGTCGGGATAATTCCGCCTTCAAATTGCGTAAACGGATTGTTTGGACTTGGGTCGTCAATAACGAACGGCAAACCGATTCCCGCACCCAAAAAAATCAAAGCAAAACAAAAATAGTTTATTGCCATGATAATAGTAACCAACAAATTGCCGACAAACTGCGGATTTCGCAAAAATTCCTTTTTTCGTAAATATAAAAATTTCCTAAACATGAAGTTGCTGTTTATAAACATAAGTGTGTGTTTGGAAAAATATGTTACAATTTTGAACAAAAAAAAGAGTTGCACGACGGCAACTCTTTTCATTTCGGCAAGATATACTCGTCGAAAAACAATCTAAATTAATAAAAAACAACTAAATATCCTTCATCCACAAATATAATAATTTTTTGTTAAAATAAAAAAATTGTTTGATTTTTTCTTTTGTCGCAGATATACAGATTGTCTTTTTTAAACATCATTCTGAAAAGAAACATCCCTAAAACTTGTATGTATAAGAATTATAGGTATATTTGCCCATACCTAAAATCCTTAAGTATGAAAAAGCAACAACAATTATACAAAGGAAGTTTGAATACGATTATTATGAAACTTCTGGAGCAAAACGGCAAAATGTATGGTTATGAAATCACGCAAAAGGTAAAAGAAATCACGCAAGGTGAAATGAATATTACCGAAGGTGCGTTGTATCCGGCGTTGCACAAAATGGAAGCCGATGGTTTTCTGGATGTAGAAATGGCTCGCGTGGACGGTCGCATTCGCAAATATTACAAACTGACCGAAAACGGCGTGAAAGAAACCGCATCGCGTTTAGAAGAATTGGAAAATTTTATCCGCAATATGCAAAACATCGTGAATCCTAATTTAAAACCTTCATTCTAATGAAATTATCTGCAGAGCAAATACGACAAACAGACCAAAAATTGATTGGTTTTGGTTTTACGTTTATGGATATAAGATTGGAAGTTTTAGACCATATACTTTGCTTGATTGAAGAAAAAGAAAATATGGATTTCCAACAAGCTTTGAATTTGGTTTTTGAAGAACAAAAAACCTATTTGAAAGAACAAAAAAGAATGACTATTTTACGGTTTATTGGTTCTAAACTCGGCTTAAAAGACATTTTTGCAAACCCAATGTTTGTTATTTTCTGGGGAGCATTTTATGTGCTTTATTCTTTATTACCTTTTGATTCTAAAGAAAGTTTGATTCAAGAAACATTTATGTTGCCAATGGTTATCTCTTTTTTTGCATTTTTAATTTATGCGTTCTATTTCTTTACTTCAAAAAATAAATCGTTTCAAACTATCGGTGTGTTATTTGCTACTTCGACGATTTTGACTTGGTATCTCTTTTTCATTATTCCGTTGGTAAAAAAAATGCATAACGAATGGTCTGTTGTACTTATTTCAGGGGCTTCGGCTGTCAGTTTGATGATGTATTATTTGTTTTTCTACTATAAAAACAAAAATGAGAAAAACTTCAAAAACCTTTTAAATGCATAAAAATGAAACTATCCGCAGAGCAAATAGAACAATTATTCGATTTTACACGCCAACATTTTGTAGAACATTA
>DATGOD010000041.1:0-5901 GCA_035306305.1 Flavobacterium sp. | reverse complement strand
AGCACTTTGACCGAAAATCAAATTGTCGCTTTTTTGATTGCTGTTGCTGGTTGTTTGCTCTTTTTTATCGGTTTTGAAAAACTATCAGAAATATTCAATATTGCATCAGTGATTGAAAAAATCGGCATGAATTACCATTTCAAAAGTATCAGTCGAGGCGTGATAGATACTAGAGATATAGTATATTTTGCTACCTTATCGTTCGCTTTTGTAGCACTCACTCATTTTCAAATTAAATCTTTACGGAAATGATGAAAAACAAAAAAAACGGAATTTCGTTATTATTGATTTTATTTCTTTTGATAGGAATAAATCTGTTGTCTGGTATAGTTTTCAAACGATTTGATTTCACCCACGACAAACGATACACATTGTCTGAAACCACACGTTCGCTCATTCACGAAGTGAAAGAACCGATGTTGGTTGAGGTTTTTCTCGAAGGGAATTTTCCTGGAGAAATTCGTAAGTTACAAGTAGAAACCCAACAACTTTTAGAAGAGTTTTCGGCCATTAATTCAGAGGTGTATTTCAAATTTGTCAATCCGCACACACAGCCCGATGCCGAGCAATTTTTGGCGGATTTACATGCCAACGGAATGAAACCACTTTCGGTAACGGTAAATGATAGAGGAAAACAAAGTCAGGAAATGGTTTTTCCGTGGGCGGTCATCACCTATGGAGAAAAATATGCCATCGTTCCGCTGATGCGTAATGTGATGAGTGCAACGCTTGAAGAAAACATCAATTCGTCGGTACAATATTTGGAATATGCATTGGCAGAAGGTATGCAAAAAGTGATTGTACCGAAATCGAAAAAAATAGCCATTATCAAAGGAATCGATGCACCAAATGATATGTATTTTGCCGATTTGTTGATGAATCTTCGCGAAAGTTATTTTATCGCTCCATTTACCTTAGATAGCATTCAATCCAATCCAAACAAAACCTTGCAAGAACTGAAAGAGTATGATTTGGCAATGGTAATTAAACCCAATAAAACATTCTCCGAATCGGATGTGCAAGTGCTCGACCAATACATCATGAACGGTGGAAAAACCATGTGGTTGATTGATGAGGTTCAAGCCGAAATGGACAGCTTGATGCAACAAGATGAAATGCTGACTTATCCGAAAGAAACCGGACTCAACGAGATGTTCTTCAAATATGGTTTGCGTATCAATCCGGTTTTGGTTAAAGACGAAATGGGCACGCCGATTCGTTTGGCAACAGGTCGTCAAGGCTCAGAAACAACATACGAAAACTTTATCTGGAAATTCGCTCCGTTTGCGATGCCTTCAAGCTCGCATCCGATAGTGAAAAACCTCGAAGGAATCAAATTTGATTTTGCCAATAGTATCGATACATTGAAAAATCATATCAACAAAACGGTTTTGTTGCAAAGTTCGCCTTATTCGTCAGTGGTTGGAAGTCCGGGAATGATAAGTTTGCAAATGCTCAACGAAGAAGTCGGCCCCGATTTTTATGAAGGAAAAGGCAATATTCCGCTCGCGGTTTTGTTGGAAGGCGAATTTACTTCAACATACAATAATCGGATTTTACCATTTCAACAACCAGATTTTGTCCAAAAAAGTCAGCCTAATAAAATGATTGTTGTTGCCGATGGTGATATTGCCAGAAATCAATTGGACGACAAGAAGTTGCCGATGGAATTAGGCTATGACAAATGGACAAATACCATGTATGGCAATAAAGAGTTTATGCTTAATGCGGTAAATTATCTGTTGGATGATTCTGGGTTGATGAACTTGCGAAACAAAACGGTAAAACTTCCGTTGTTGGACAAAGAAAAAGTTTATCGAGATTATAGCAAAATCCAATTATTGGTTGTCGGATTACCACTGATTATTTTGTTGATATTTGCGGGAATATTCTATTTCATTCGTCAAAAAAAGTATCAAAAATAAATATCGCACAAACTACTTTCATATTTGGATTTAAAAAAATATATTTGTACAAAATAACCGAAAAATCGGAAAAATTATAGCAAGATGAAATTTATTATTTCAAGTTCGTATTTATTAAAGCAACTGCAGGTGTTAGGAAGTGTAATCAACACCAATCATACATTACATATCTTAGACAACTTTTTGTTTGAGGTAGATGAAAATCAATTAAAGATTTCGGCTTCAGATTTAGAAACCACCGTTACAGCTACTTTGGATGATGTGCAATCGACCAGCCAAGCAAGTGTAGCGATTTCGGCGAGATTGTTGTTGGATACCTTAAAAACATTTCCAGACCAGCCGCTAACTTTCGTTTTGACTGACGAAAACACCATCGAAATTAGCTCAGAAATGGGTAAATATGTGTTGGCATATCTTCCGGGAGAAGAGTTTCCGAAAGCAGAAACATTGGAAGAACCTTCTACAACTATTTTGCCTTCAAATGTATTGGCAACAGCTGTGAGCAAAACAATTTTTGCTGCCGGAAACGACGATTTGCGTCCGGTAATGTCTGGCGTGTATTTCAATTTTTCGCCAAGTGGTGTAATTTTCGTTGCCACAGATGCACACAAATTGGTCAAATATTCTCAAACAGCGATTACTTCGGATACAGAAACCAATTTCATCATGCCGAAAAAACCGTTGAATATCCTAAAAAATATTTTAGCAGCTACCGATACTGATGTTCGTGTAGAATTTAACGAATCAAACGCGAGATTTTCGTTTGACAATTACACATTAACTTGTCGATTAATAGACGGAAAATATCCGAATTATGAGGCAGTAATCCCGAAAGAAAATCCGAATAAATTGGAAATTTCCAGAGCACAATTATTGAGTTCTGTTCGTCGAGTTGCTGTATTTGCTAGCAAAACAACGCATCAAATTAGATTGAGAATCACAGGTTCTGAGTTAAACATTTCTGCTGAAGATATTGATTATTCAAACAAAGCCGAAGAAAGATTGACTTGTAACTATCAAGGAGATGATATGCAAATTGGGTTCAACTCTAAGTTTTTGATTGAAATGCTCAGCAATTTAGAATCAGACACTGTGTTGTTGGAAATGTCATTACCAAACCGTGCCGGAATCCTTACTCCATTGGAAGGTTTGGAAGAAGGCGAAAACATTTTGATGTTGGTGATGCCGGTAATGTTGAACAATTAGTATTTTAAATATAACATGATGAAACCTCTGAATTTTCAGGGGTTTTATTTTTTTGAACTAAATATCTCAGATGCCGATAAGATTTAGTAAATTTGAATAAATCCAAAATATAATGTTGTCAAACGATACAATTTGTGCATTAGCGACTGCTAACGGAATGGGAGCTATCGCTGTAATACGTGTTTCAGGGCCGGAAGCCATTGCGAAAACAGATGAGATTTTTCAATCAAAATTTGGCAATAAAAAATTGTCAAACGTTGATTCTCATACGGTACATTTGGGCTATGTCAAGCAAAATGATACTTTGTTGGACGAAGCGTTGTTTACCGTTTTCAAGGGACCTAATTCTTATACCGGCGAAGATGTGGTGGAGATTTCTACACACGGTTCAATTTATATTCAGCAAAAAGTAATGGAATTACTCAACCAAATTGGCGTTCGCAATGCCAATCCGGGCGAATATACTTTTCGGGCATTTTGGAATGGAAAAATGGATTTGTCTCAAGCCGAAGCTGTGGCCGATTTGATTGCTTCGGATTCTAAAGCATCGCACGAAATCGCTCTCAAACAAATGCGCGGTGGTTTTTCCAATCAAATCAAAGAGCTGCGTGATGAGATGATTAATTTTGCTGCTTTGATGGAATTGGAATTGGATTTTTCTGAAGAAGATGTCGAGTTTGCCAATAGAGATAAATTCAATGAGTTGCTAGACAAATTACAACATACCTTGAAAAAATTAGCCGATTCTTTTGCTTATGGAAATGTGATTAAAAACGGTGTGCCAGTAGCGATTGTCGGAGCTCCGAATGCGGGAAAATCTACTTTGCTCAATGCTTTGCTTAACGAAGAAAGAGCGATTGTTTCTGATATCGAAGGCACGACTCGTGATACGATTGAAGAAGTGTTGAACATCAACGGAATTGCTTTTCGATTTATAGATACCGCCGGATTGCGTAGTGCAGGAGACCAAATAGAACAAATTGGTATTGAAAAAACACGCGAAAAAATTAAGCAAGCCAAAATTGTCATTCATTTGTATGATGTGTATAGAATGACGGAGCAAATGGTGGCTCAACAATTGGACGAATTGCTACAAAGCGGTGCGATTGTTTTGAATGTCGCCAATAAAATAGATGAAATGGTTGGAGATAATATTATATCTGCCGAGCTGAAACAAGAGTTCCCGAATGTGGTTCATTTGGCGATTTCGGCACGAGAAAATATCGGTGTTGATGCGTTGAAAGAAGCACTCAGCAATCGGGTGCAACAGTTGGGAAGTTCGTCTGACGATACGATTGTAAGTAATTCACGCCATCTATCAGCTCTACAAAATACGTTGAAGCAAATTCATAAAATCAAAGAAGGGTTACAACACAATTTGCCGGGAGATTTGCTGGCTATTGATATCCGAGAGGCATTAGGTTATCTCGGAGAAATTACAGGAGAAATTGATGTGGATCAAGATATTCTCGGAACGATTTTCGGGAAGTTCTGTATCGGGAAGTAATTGGGTTAATAAATATTTGTTAGTATGCGACAAAAACTAAAAATTCTTGTATCTTTATCAAGACCTTTCAGGTTTCAAAATACAATGTTCGGAAGATGAAAAATGTCTTTACTTTGAGCCTTCTGTCAAGATTAAGATGAACTCTGTCGAGAAGTTTTAAGAGATATCAACTACGCTTGACCTGACAAAACGGTTAAAAAATGTCTTCAGAACACTTATGTTTCAAAAACCTGGAAGGTTTGAAAATAAACAAATTATTTTTTTATTGTAAATCCCGAAGTCATATTTTTTCTTTCAGTATTCTTTTTCTTTTAAAGTGCAATAATATGCCACTTAAAATCAACCCAATGAACGCAATAAGTAACATATTAAAAATATAAGGATAAGTCAAAGTCACTGAACCGTTTTCGACAATCAGAATCCGGAATGCCGGCAGGAAATGCGTAAGCGGAATCACTTGTGCAATCCATTGTATCCAAACGGGCATTTGGCTGAGTGGCCACGTAAATCCGGACAGAATAAAACTCGGTGTGGCAATCACCATCAGCACTTCAGTGGCTTTGAGCTGATTAGGAATCATGATACTAACCAAAATTCCAATAAAACTCACAGCCAATACAAAAACACCGGCAATTAATGTGAGTGTGCCTATATTTTCATGAAAAGGGATTCTGAACCACAGCGTAAACAAATAATACAAAATCCAGATACCAAAACTCATAATTAAATACGGTATTACTTTGACTGCAATCATTTCCCATACCGATTTTGTCTGGCGTGACAGCTCGGCGAAAGTTCCGTTTTCAAACTCTGAAGCAAAAGATAACGCAAGCCCTAACAATAAAACCTGTTGCAAAACGGTGGCTAAAATTCCCGGCCAAAGAAAATACATGTAGTTTGTACTTCGGTTATTTTGCTTGATAAATGTAGTCTTGAAAGGTTCGTACTGGCTCATGAGCAATTCTTCCGGAACACCCTGCTTTCTCAAGGTTTCTATCTGTGTGCCGGCTTTTAATGTTCCTAAAACCAACTGTATGGCTGATGCTCCATAATTGGCAGTCAGCACATTAGACGTATTGACCAAAGTTAATATTTCAGGATTACGTTTGGTTAAAACTTTGAGTTCAAAATCTTTCGGAAAAAAGACCACACAAACCGCATCATTCTTCGCAACGGTTTCATCGAGGCGGGTTTCGTCATAAATGATTTCGGCAATATGAATAACCTCGTTGTCATTCATCATCTCTATGGCTTTGTTTGACA
>DATGOD010000040.1:0-5403 GCA_035306305.1 Flavobacterium sp. | reverse complement strand
ACAACACCATCAACACCAGATGAGGCACCCGGATAAGTTGCATAACCCGCTACTCCATTACCATTAACCGCATTTCCCGTAATTTTTGTCACAATCCAGATGTTTAAATAATCTGTATTTGTCCATCTGCTCACACCTTTTAGTATAATGTCTTGCGTACCTGGATTACCTGGACGAGCTACACCAAATTCAATGTAACTTGGTAAAAAACTCCCATCTACCCTATTAATGCCATTTGTAGGTTGGCAGTCAGGATCTCTCTGAGCTAATTTAAACTGAATAGGTACATCGACTCCTCCTTCAGAAACTCCTGGAAATGCTGGCCATGTTGCCGAAAATTTTTGATTAAGTTCTTCAACTAAATCAACAATTACTTGCTCACTTGGGTTTTCTGGTGCCCCTATTTCCTGACCAGTATGAACGATGTGAAATACCACCGGAATTTCATATATTTCATCTTCAGATGTGGTGGTAGAAGTAATAGTTCTCTGATTGTTTTTGGCAAATTCTGCCCATTCTTTGTTTTGATGCTCAATCAAACGTGCATAATTTTCATCTTCTAATAACATTTGTGCGTGTACCTCATCAGTTACACACCAATTATCCTGTGCAAACATGGTAAAAGGCAACAACATTGAAGCAAAAAGTAGTTTTTTTATTTTCATAATAAATTAGGTTAATTAACACTTTACTAAAAAAACAAATATAAAATAATAAATTCACTTTCCTAGTAATTTATCTCAATGTTTTTAAACGGTCTTCATAACGACGTATCTGTAATATCAGACAAATATCTATTTTCTAAAACCTGCAACAAGGCATCGCGAGCTTCTTGAAACACGCCTCTCAATCCGCAAGTATCTTCGCTACAATCTTCGCAGGTGGCATAAAAATTCAAACTCACACACGGCAGCATCGCCAAAGGTCCATTCACAACTCGAATGATTGATGCTACTTTGATTTTGTCAGGAGCTTCCGCCAAAGTATATCCGCCAAATCGACCACGATGACTGATTAAAAAACCGGCTTTTTTGAGTTCGTGAAATATATTTTCCAGAAAAGCCTGCGGAATTTTTTTTTCTCGAGCGATAACACTCATCAAAATCGGGCCTTTTCCATAGTTCTTTGCCAGAAAACCCAAGGCTTTCAAAGCGTATTTCGACTTTTGTGATAACATACATTCAATTTTCAATGTACAAATTTAACAATATTTTATTCTTTAATACTTTATGGATTTAATGAAGATTAAATTTAAGTTTACTATTTTTGTGAAGATTAATTTAAAAACCGATAAATTATGTCATTACGATTAGGGGACATTGCTCCCGATTTTACAGCATCAACCAGTATGGGCGAATTAAATTTTCACGATTATTTAGGCGACAGCTGGGGCGTTTTGTTTAGTCATCCGGCAGATTTTACGCCAGTTTGTACCACCGAATTAGGCAGAACAGCCGCACTAAAAGAAGAGTTTGCCAAACGAAATGTGAAACCTATCGCCATCAGCGTAGATGGTGTAGAAAGTCACAACCAATGGATTGGCGACATTAACGATACGCAAAACGTTTCGGTTCAATTTCCGATTATTGCTGACGAAAACAAAAAAGTGGCTGAATTATACGATATGATACATCCAAATGCCAGCGAAACGGTAACCGTACGCAGCGTTTTTATTATCGACCCTGCTAAAAAAATTCGTTTAACACTGACTTATCCGGCAAGTACCGGACGTAATTTTAACGAAATTGTACGTGTAATTGACAGTCTTCAATTGACTGACCAACACAAATTGGCTACACCAGCAAATTGGAACAACGGCGATAATTGCATCGTTACGCCGGCTGTGGACACCGAAAAAGCTAAAGAATTGTTTGGCGAAGTCGAAGTTGTTCGACCTTATTTACGGTATGTCAAACAACCCAAATAATATTTTCAAAAGCCAGAGTTTTTACTTTGGCTTTTCTTTTTATTTGCTATATTTATCCGAACGAAAAAATCTTTTCTAAAAAGAATAAATATGGCACAAAACAAAACAGATTTTACCAACGAAAGTGTTACCGATTTTATCGAAAACGTAGAGAACGAACAAAAACGAAAAGACAGTTACGCATTGATTCAGCTAATGGAGGAGATTTCCGGCGAACCAGCACGAATGTGGGGACCAAGTATTATCGGTTTCGGAAATTATCATTACAAATACGCAAGCGGACACGAAGGCAACGCCCCGATTCTGGGATTTTCTCCCAGAAAATCAGCTGTTTCATTGTATGCTTTTACCGGTTTGGCAGAACACGAACACTTGTTGGAAGGATTGGGAAAATTCACAAAAGGAAAAGCTTGTATTTACATCAAAAAACTCGCTGACATTGACGAAACCGTTCTTAAAAACCTGATGAAAGAAACGATTGGTTACATCAGTGCAACATACACGAGAGTTAGAGAATAATTAATCATCTTCTTCGAGCTGAAATAATTCTTCAAAGGGAATTTGAAAAACTTTGGCTATTTTCAATGCTAATACCGCCGAAGGAACATACTTTTTCGTTTCAATAGAATTAATAGTTTGTCTGGAAACACCCACTTTTTCTGCCAAATCGCCTTGTGTGAGATTGTGCCTTGCTCGTTCTACTTTTATACTGTTTTTCATTTATCTTCTTTTTCATTAGATAACTTATACATTTGCTGTCCAAAGAAGAGTATTTGCGAGAACAAAATCAAAAACATTAACGGAAAACCTCGATGAAAAGAGGAATCGATGTCAAAGATTAAATCAAAAAGTGACATCGTCAGCAACACTCCTACCGTAGTAACAACTGCCATCAGAACAGCTCTCAGTCGCAATTGCATGTACATTTCGTCTCCATCATCTTTTGTCCATTGCGTTAAAAATAAGGCGAACATACCGATAAATGTAATACAAACAGCAATTCTCGATATTTTTATAAAATCGGTCATTTCCTGAAAATATTCCATTTCCCTGAAAACGAAAAGGAGTAAAATGGGTAGAAAAATAAGCGTAAGGCTTATCCATAATTTACTTTTGGGGATTAATGCTTTTTTTGCTTTCATATCTTCATAATTTTTTTTTGGACAAAGATAAGCCAATTTTTCAAAAAGACAAATTTACTTTACTTTTTTAAAACAAAACTTTACTTCTGTTCATCAAAAAAAGCAACCTAAATGTATTTAGATTGCTTTTCCTTATAAATTATGATTGAGTAATTATCCTAAAAAATCTAAAACAGTTTTAGTGATATAATTTATGGTTTTGTCGTCTAATTCGGTGTGCATCGGCAAGGCTAGAACCTCGTCGCATAAACGATTGGTTACCACAAAATCTTCTTCTCGGTAGCGTGTGTCGGCATACGCTTTTTGCAAATGCAACGGAATCGGATAGTAAATCGCACAAGCAATATTCTGAGCTTGCAAATGTGCCAATAATTCATCTCTTTTTCCGTTTGTAATTCGAAGTACATATTGATGAAAAACATGGTCATCATTTTGTAAATCAAATTTCGGCTTTACAATATGTTCACTTGCCGAAAATGCACGATTGTATGCATCTGCTGCTTCTCGCCGAGCGGAATTATAAGCGTCCAAATGTGATAGTTTCACATTCAACACGCCTGCCTGCACAGAATCTAATCGGGAATTCACGCCCACTACATCGTGGTAATATCTTTTGTACATGCCGTGATTGACAATTCCTCTAATTGTATGTGCCAATTCATCATTGTTGGTAAAAATCGCACCTCCATCGCCATAGCAACCTAAATTTTTGGAAGGAAAAAACGACGTGGTTCCAACATCTCCAATCGTACCCACTTTGGCTTTTCTGCCATCAGCAAAAGTATAATTGGCACCAATTGCCTGTGCGTTATCTTCAATCACAAACAAATTATGTTCTTTGGCAATCGCCAGAATTTCGTCCATATTGGCAGCACGCCCAAACAAATGTACCGGGACGATTGCTTTGGTTTTTGGTGTAATCGCTTTGCGAATGGCTTCTACAGAGATATTCATCGTATCCTCTTCTACATCGACCAAAACCGGAGTTAATCCAAGCAAACCAACCACTTCAACTGTGGCCGCAAAAGTAAAATCGGCAGTAATAACTTCATCACCAGGCTGTAACCCTAATGCCATCATGGCGATTTGCAAAGCATCTGTTCCATTGGCACACGGAATCACGTGTTTCACGCCCATATATTTTTCTAAATTCTGTTGAAATTCATGAACCAAAGGTCCATTGATATAGCTCGATGTATCTAAAACTTGTTGAATAGCTTGATTAACTTCGCTTTGTATTTTCTGGTATTGACCCTGTAGATCAACCATTTGTATATTTTTCATTTCGATTTAATTTTGGTATTCAAAAGTACAAATAATCATTTTGATAGCGTTATATATTTTTCATTTTCCACATACAATATTTCAGCAAGGCTAAATTCTAAAAAAAATCATCAGATAAAAACAAAAAAACTGCTATTTTTGAACTCTAAACCAGAATCGCTTATGCAATTATTATACAATTTGTTTATTCGTTTGACTGCTTTTTTCTTACCTGTTACTACTTTTTTTAGCGGTAAAATGAAAAGTTTTGTCAATGGAAGAAAATATATTTGGGATTATCTTGAGCAAGAAATTAATCCCGAAGAGCAATACATCTGGTTTCATGTTTCTTCGTTGGGCGAATATGAACAAGGTGTACCGATGATGCAAGAAATCCGAAAAAATTTTCCGGAGCACAAGATATTATTGAGTTTCTTTTCGCCATCTGGCTACGAAATCAGAAAAAACAACCCGTTGGCTGATATTACTATTTATTTGCCTTTAGACACTCCGAAAAACGCCAAAAAATTCATTCAACTTGTTCAACCAAAAATGGCATTTTTTGTCAAATATGATTTTTGGCCAAATTATTTACATCAGCTAAAAAACAAAGAAATCCCAACATATTTGGTTTCGGGAATTTTCCGCGAAAAACAGCTTTTTTTCAAAAAATACGGCAAATTTTATCGCAAATCTTTACAGGCTTTCGAGCATTTTTTTGTGCAAGACGACAATTCTCAACAGCTGTTACAATCTATCGGTTATACAAATGTAACTGTTGCCGGCGACACGCGTTTTGATCGTGTGTATGAAATCACAAAAAACAACGCCAATCTGCCCGATATAGAAAACTTTATACAAGACAAATTGTGCATCGTTTTTGGCAGTACTTGGGCTAAAGACGACGAATTGATTGCTTCTTTTATCAATCAAAACAAACAAGACATCAAGTATCTCATTGCTCCGCACGATATCAAAGAAAAAAATATCGCTCGACTCGAAAGTTTATTGAAGAAAAAATCGGTTCGATACACCAAAAGTACAACTACCGAAATCAAAAATAGCGATGTT
>DATGOD010000039.1:0-7078 GCA_035306305.1 Flavobacterium sp. | reverse complement strand
GGCTTTGACCGCTTCGTTCTTATTTTGCAAAGCATAATTAACTGCTTCGCTCAAAGTCAAGGTGTTTTGTGCCTGCATTGTTATGGCAAACAAAGCGGCTGTCAAAACAAAAGTGAACTTTTTCATTGATTAGATTTATTTGGTTTTGTTTAATAATTGTTCTAAAACTTTTAATCCCTTAGGGGTTACGATTCCCCGCAAGTGATATTCATTATATTTAATTTCCAAATCGTCAATAGACTGGGTGTTTTTGTTGATAAAATCTTCATTCTGGAAAAGTGAGGTGGTTGCCGAGAAGAACACTTGTCCTATAAACTCAATATCTATCTCTTTGCGATATAATCCCTTCTCTACACCTTCACGTAAATTTCTTAAAATAGTAAAATCTATATCTTCATATCTTCTTTTCTCCAAACGCTCTGCAAGACGCGGGTAATATTTTTTAAACTGAAAGATTGTTGCCGGATTAACATTATGCCCCAGCATTTCTTTGATACAGTTTTTCATCTCAAAATGTTCGTGAATTGGTGTTTCGCATTTCCCGATGATGCAACTCATCTTATTCATCGCCGAATCATAAACATAATCTACTGTTGAGCTGATTAACTCTCTTTTAGAGGGAAAATGCTGGTAAATTGTTTTTTTCGAAATCCCAAGCTCCAATGCAATATCGTCCATGGTAACCGCCTTAAAGCCGTTGTTGGTGAATAATTCGATTGATTTTTTTAATATCGTCTCTTTCATCTTTTCAAAAATTTTCGGGACAAAGTTACATAGGAAACTTTAAAAACCAAAAAAGTTTCCAAAGTTTTTTAAAAAATTATTTTCCTGTTAAAATTTACCTTACATTTGCAAGAAGTAACAGTAAGTATTCTTATATATGAATAGTATTTCAAGCTACAAAACTATCATTGCCGATTATATCGATGCCATCGAAATTGACAAAAAACCAGACGAATTATACCAACCTATTCGATATATCCTGAGTTTGGGTGGCAAACAAATCAGACCAGTGCTTACGCTTTTCGCTGCCGAAATATTTGGTGCAGGACACCAAAAAGCCATTTATGCAGCAACCGCCATCGAATTGTTTCACAATTTTTCTTTGATTCACGACGATATTATGGACGAAGCCCCACTGCGTCGGGGTAAAGAAACCGTACATCATAGATGGAATACCAATACGGGGATTTTGTCTGGGGATGCTTTGTTGATTTTGGCTTACCAATATTTTGAAAATTATGAGCCCATTATTTTCAGAGAATTAGCTAAGCTATTCAGTAAAACGGCTCTGCAAGTTTGCGAAGGCCAACAATTGGACATCAATTTTGAAAGCAGAGACAATGTTTCGATTGAAGAATACATCCAAATGATTGACTACAAAACTGCTGTTTTGGTTGGTGCAGCGTTGGAAATGGGTGCTATCGTGGCAGAAACTTCCGACAAAAACCGACAAGATATTTATGATTTTGGTCGATATTTAGGTATCGCTTTTCAGCTTCAGGATGATTATCTCGATGCTTTTGGCGATGCAGAAACCTTTGGCAAACAAGTGGGTGGAGATATTCTAGAAAACAAAAAAACTTTTCTATATCTCAAAGCCATGATTAAAGGCAACGAAATCGAACGTAAAGAACTCGCTAAATGGTTTTCGACTACTACCAATAATGGCGAAGAAAAAATAAATCGAGTAAAGATGATTTTTGAAAACACTAAAGCAACCGATGATATCCAAGCCGAAATCAGAAAATATACCGACCAAGCAATTAATCTATTAAATAACTTGAATATTGCGGATAATTACAAAAACGAACTTCGAGATTTTTCGTTGGAATTAATGAACAGAACAGTTTGATACCGTCATTGAACAGGTTTTAAAAAGTTTAAACTATCTCAATGATAGAGCAAAAACAAAAAACGTATCTTTGCAACGATATTTAAATAGACATGAGATTACACCGAAATTTAGTTTTAGCTGTTTTGGACTCGCTTCACAGTATCTTTAATGAAGACGAATATGCCGATAGAGTGATTGCTAAAACGCTGAAAAGAGATAAAAGATGGGGAAGCAAAGACCGAAGTTTTATCGCAGAAACCACTTACGACATCGTCCGATGGAACAGATTATACGCTGAAATTGCGGAGGTAAAACAACCATACAAACGAGAAGACTTATGGCGATTGTTTGCTGTTTGGGCTACACTTCGCGGAATACAACTCCCCGATTGGAAACAGTTTGACGGCACACCTACTCGACGAATCAAAGGAAGATTTGACGAATTGTCAAAAGAAAGAAAATTCAGAGAATCTATCCCTGATTGGATGGATGAATTGGGCGAAAAAGAATTGGGCGACGATTTATGGACTAAAGAATTAGCTGCTCAAAACAAAACTGCCGAAGTGGTTTTACGTGTAAACACATTAAAAACAACGCCAAAAGAATTACAAAAACAACTCAAAGCCTATAGTATTGAAACCTTTACCGACAAAAACTATCCTGATGCACTAATATTAACCCAACGTGCCAATGTGTTTATGACACCACTTTTCAAAGAAGGTTTGTTTGAAGTACAAGATGCTTCTTCGCAATTGGTAGCACCGTTCCTCGATGTTCAACCTGGTATGCGCGTTGTCGATGCTTGTGCCGGAGCTGGTGGAAAAACTTTACACATGGCGGCACTAATGGAAAACAAAGGGCAAATTATCGCTTTGGATTTGTACGAAAGTAAACAACGTCAGCTTAAACAAAGAGCCAAACGAAATGGAGCTCACAATATCGAATATCGCATCATCGACAACAACAAAGTGATTAAAAAACTGCATCAAAAAGCCGATAGAGTGCTGATTGATGCACCTTGCTCAGGACTTGGTGTATTGAGAAGAAATCCAGATACAAAGTGGAAACTTCAACCAGAATTTGTAGAGAATATCATCAAAACACAGCAAGAAATTCTGCAAAATTACGCCCAAATGGTTAAGCCAGGCGGGAAATTGGTCTATGCAACCTGCTCGATATTACCCGCTGAAAACCAAGAACAAATTAAGATTTTTTTAAATTCAGAGTTTGGAAAAAATTTTACTTTTGTCGCAGATAAAAAGATTTTGGCACATCAATCTGGTTTCGACGGCTTTTATATGTGCTTAATGGAACGTATAAAATAAACTGGTCATGAAAAGAATTACCTCTTTTTTACTTACAACATTTGTAGCAACAGTAATTTACGCCCAAGCTCCTGCTAATTATTACAATAACGCAACAGGAACGGGCTATGTGTTAAAATCGCAACTTAAAACAATTATATCTATCAATCATTCTCCATTGTCCTACACGCCGGGGCTATGGAATTTGTACAATTCGTCCGATCCAGACAACGGTTTTAGAGACAAATATTACGAAAATGATGATTCTATTTTAGATATCTATTCAGAAAATCCCAATGGAACGGAATATACTTTCACCCCTATTTCTGATCAATGTGGAAATTATTCATCAGAAGGTGATTGCTATAATCGGGAACATTTAATTCCGCAATCTTATTTTGATGAATTATCACCAATGGTTACCGATGCTTTTCACATTTGGCCAACTGACGGTAAAGTAAACGGACAGCGTGGAAATTTGCCTTTTGGAACAGTTAATACACCTAACTATACCTCACAAAACGGAACAAAACGAGGATCAAGTGCTGTTTCAGGATTTTCAGGAACTGTGGTAGAACCCATTGATGAGTTTAAAGGAGATATTGCCCGTGCATATTTTTATTTTGCAACGCGCTATGAAGATTTGATGGACGATTTCTATACAGACCACCCAGGTGCAGCAGTTCGTGCAATGTTTGATGGATCTATAGACCGAGTTTTTGACACCAATTTTTTAGCTGTCTTATATCAATGGCATATTCAAGACCCTGTAGGTCAGAGAGAAAAAGACATCAATAATTACATTTATCAAGAACAAGGAAACAGAAATCCTTATATTGATAATCCAGAGTATGTAACAGCCGTTTGGTTTCCAGAATTGTTGGATGCACCAAATTTTGATTTGGTTCCGTTTAATCTCTATCCCAATCCGGCAAAAAACAGTACTATATTCATTTCATCAAAGGAAAAAATAAACTTAATAACTATTTATTCCGTGAACGGAATATTGATAAGAAAAATAAGCAACCCTGTTTTTGTTGATGAAGTTTACAAAATCAGCAACCTTCCTCGAGGCATGTATTTGATTAGAGTTGAATCAGGCACAAATACATCTTCAAAGAAATTTATTGTAGAATAACGACCAACACACCTAAAAAGGAACAGTATCATTCGGCAACTGTTCCTTTTTTATTTATATCAAGAGTACATCTCCAATCCCTCATCAATAGCCATATTTACCTTTCCATCTATTTTTTAGGAAGTCTCGGGTAACCTTTTCTCTTTGGTTATCGCCTGGTTCATAAAGGCTCGTTTGGATAATTTCATCTGGTAAAAACTCCTGTTCAACAAAATTACCTGTATAAGCATGAGCATACTTATACTCCTCGCCATAGCCCAACTCTTTCATTAGTTTGGTCGGAGCGTTGCGCAAGTGCAACGGAACCGACAAGTTTCCGGTTTGTTTAACCAGTTGTTGAGCCTTGCCGATAGCTTTATAACTCGCATTACTTTTGGGAGATGTCGCCAAATAAATCGCACATTGGCTGAGCAAGATCCTACTTTCTGGATAGCCAATAACCGACACTGCTTGGAAAGTATTATTCGCCATAATGAGTGCAGTGGGGTTCGCCAAGCCGATATCTTCTGAGGCAGAAATCAACATGCGACGAGCAATAAACTTTAAATCTTCACCACCTTCAATCATGCGTGCAAGCCAATATACCGCACCATTGGGGTCACTGCCCCGAATAGATTTGATAAATGCCGAGATAATATCATAATGTTGTTCGCCTGTTTTATCATACAAAACTGTTTGATTTTGCACAACTTGCATCACATTTTCATCGGTTATTCGGATAGTTTCATTAGAATCTGACTCGATAACCAACTCAAATGTATTGAGTAATTTGCGACCATCACCGCCCGAAAATCGTAACAAAGCGTTTGTTTCGACCAATTCAATATGTTTTTCTTTCAGAAAGCTATCGTTCTGTATGGCTCTTTGGAGTAAATTTTCTAAATCCTCTTTGGTAAAATGATACAAAGTATAAACCTGACAACGAGAAAGCAATGCCGGTATTACCTCAAAACTGGGGTTTTCTGTAGTAGCACCAATCAGGGTAACCCAACCTTTTTCAACGGCTGCCAAGAGCGAATCTTGCTGTGATTTGCTAAAACGATGTATCTCATCGATGAACAATATCGGGTTCTTTGTAGTGAAAATACCGCCACTATTCTTGGCTTTTTCGATTACTCCTCGTACATCTTTCACGCCCGAATTGATAGCACTCAGCACAAAAAAGGGTCTTTGGCTTTCTTCTGCAATGATTTGAGCCAATGTAGTCTTGCCGGTTCCGGGCGGCCCCCAGAATATCATAGACGGTATTACACCGTTTTTGATGGATTGAGTCAATATACCACCCTCGCCAACCAAGTGGTTTTGACCTATATATTCCTCTAATTTTCGAGGACGAACTCTTTCTGCTAATGGTGCTTTCATAACACAAAAATACGATTATTTTAATGTTTGATACAACTTTAATAGGAGAGTTAATGCTTTTTACTTCTTCAAAATCGGTATCCTATTTTTACAGATAAAGGATAATTGTATGCCATATTTACATATTATTTCAATCTGTCGTTTTATCATCAAGTCTGCTATTTTGTCAGACCTAACAGATTGGATATGTTTTTGATACGTTAATTATTATGCAGAAAGACCAATTAAAGTTTCATCAAGGCGTGTTTTTCACTCCGTTTATTTTCATACTCACGATGTGGATAGTAGCTTATGCCAACTGGAAACTGAGCTGGGATTATGTAGAGTTTGGGGTATATCCGCGTGAATTATCTGGATTGAAAGGCGTGTTGTTTTCGCCATTTATTCACGGCGACCTCAGCCATATTACCAACAATTCGCTGGCTTTGGTGGTGTTACTCCCGATGTTGGCATTCTTTTATCGCAACAATTACCTCAGCGTATTGCTTTTGGGCTGGTTGTTATCAGGCTTAGTTACTTGGTTTATTGGTCGCCCGAGCTATCATATTGGGGCAAGCGGTGTGGTTTATGTACTGACGGCTTACCTGTTTTTTTCGGGTCTCCGAACCAAATATTACCGATTAATGGCGGCATCGTTGGTGGTCGTGATGCTATACGGAAGCTCTGTTTGGTATATGTTTCCGAATGTAAAGGACGGGATTTCGTGGGAAGGTCACTTGTCTGGATTCGTTATCGGACTGGTTTTGGCGTATCTGTTGCCACAAACCAAGCACGAACCTACCTATAAATATGCTTGGCAACACCCCGATTATAACCCTCAAGACGATGCTTTCATGCAGTTGTTTGATGAAGACGGAAATTTCAATCCGCCTGCTCCAGAGGTTCCGAAGGCTGAAAATGATGAGAATGATTACTTTTATGGGACGTCCACGCAGTCCTATCAGGTGAGATATACGATGAAAAGACAACCGCCTGCTGAGGAAGATTGCCCCGAATGAGTTATTGTTTTTTCACAATCAAGTTGAGATTCATCAGCACCACAGCCATCAAAATAATGGCTATACCCAACCATTGTATGCCGACAACCGGCTCGCTGAGTAGCACAAAAGCAAAGGTTACAGACACCGGAAGCTCTATTGACGACACGATAACTCCTAGTCCGACACCCGTTAAAGGGAAACCATTGTTGAGCAAAATCGGTGGCAATACCGTGCCAAATAGCGAAAGGATAATGCCCCAAGTATAAAAAATCTTGAAATCAATTGCCTTGTCGGTAACGAAATCTTGCATAAACTCAGGCGAAAAATGGGCATAATGAGGCAATATTTGTGTGAGTAATGCAAAGATGAGCACGATGATTCCTCCGCCAAAAAGCATGTACAAACTGCGAACAGCCGGCGGAAAGTTCACGGCAATGCTGCTCGTGCTATACAATGT
>DATGOD010000038.1:0-36011 GCA_035306305.1 Flavobacterium sp. | reverse complement strand
GCATTGGCAGACAATCCCATTGCTGCTAATGCGAATAAACTAAAAACAACTTTTTTCATAATACGTAGTTTTAATTAATATACAAAATTTGAATTAAAATCTATATCCAACTGATATTTGAATGACAGAGTTTTTCACTGGGTCAAAGCTCAGTTGTTCGTTGATGTAATCGATTTCAGCCATATAAAACTGGTATTCTTCTACTGGCATTTCCTGTGGTTTCTCCCAATGAACCAACGGGCTCAAATGGTTATCTTTTTTGTAGATATCCTGCATGCCCAAATAGTATCTAAAATTGAGATATATTCCGTTATTCATCTGTGCATTGATACCAAACACCAAACCGTAATCCATAGTTTCGTAATAATCTTTGTAATCTTTACTACGGTATCCAGCCTCAAACAAAGCTTGGTCTAAATTGTTTTGTGCCTCGCTCAATCTATCTCGATATACATTGGCTTTGTGAATGTCAAATCCTCCGCTGGCATTCATCAAATAACCGATTTGCCCACCTGCTTCGATAGCAAAATTATCGCCTAAGTAATATTTGAGGGTTAGCGGAATGTAGAGATAATCCAATTTGGCGTCTTCCAATTTTTCCGACCCAAAATCTTCGCCTTCAAAAGTAACTTGTTCATACTCTTTACCTTTGTATCCTTGTGCAGAATACATCAATTCTAATTGAACGGCAAATTGTTTGTAGTAAGATAACGGAAATTCTACACCGCCTGCGATGTGAAACAATGGTCTAATTTCTTGTGCTTGTCCTGAAACATTGGACAAATTAGCTCCAACCTTTATGCTGGTTGTTACAGGATTTGAATGATGTCTTTGTGCGTGTACGCCTAAAGATAGCATAAACACTGCTCCGACTGAAAGAATTAATTTCTTCATGTGACTACTAGTTATCATTTTTTTAACAATAATACAAAAAAAAATAATATCTACATACTTTTGAGGAAAAAAAAGTCTTTTTTTTATTTTCGATAAAAAAAGTCGCTTCAAAAACACAAAAAAAACACCTCGTAAAAAGGTGGTTTTCTTCAATTATTTTGTAAATAAAAGTTCTCGATATTTGGTTAATGTCCACATTTCATTATCAACAAGCAATTCGAGTTTATCGGCATGATGCCTGATGATGTCAAAATAAGGCTTAACTTTGTTGCAGTACACATCAGCTTTGGCTTCAACATCGTCAATCAAGTTTGCCGATTTTCGTTCATCAATCATCAAATGTACATTTTCGTTGATTGCGGAAATATGACTTGATATTTTTCTGATTAAAATAATCGGTTCTTTCGTTAGGTCTTCGTGTTCTTTGTCAAAAATTTCTTTTAATCCCTTCACGTTTTCTATCAATTGATTTTGATATTGAATGGCTGTCGGAATTACGTGGTTTCTTGCAATATCGCCCAACACGCGTCCTTCTATTTGTATTTTTTTGATATACTCTTCTAGTTCGATTTCGTATCTAGCTTCTACTTCGGTAGCATTCATCACACCTAAAGTATCAAATAGTTCAATCGATTTTTTAGCAATTTTAGCTTTGAGAGCTACGGGAGTATTTTTATTGTTAGACAATCCTCTTTTTTCGGCTTCTTTTTCCCATTCCTCGCTATATCCGTCACCTTCAAACAAAATATTTTTGGTCTCTTTGATATATTCTCTCAGTACATTAAATATAGCCTCATCTTTCTTAAGTCCTTTTGCTTCAATCAATTGATCTACTTGTTTTTTAAACTCAATCAATTGCTTGGCAACCATCGAATTTAATGTCGTCATCGGATTGGCACAGTTTGCTGTAGAACCTACTGCTCTAAACTCAAATTTGTTTCCGGTAAATGCAAATGGCGAAGTGCGGTTTCGATCAGTATTGTCTAACAAAACATCCGGAATTTTACCTACCACATTCAATTTTAAATCTGTTTTTTCTTGCGGAGATAATTTCCCTTTTTTCACATTTTCCAATTCTTCCAAAACCTTCGTCAGCTGATGCCCGATAAACACGGATAAAATTGCCGGCGGAGCTTCGTTTGCCCCCAATCTGTGGTCGTTTGAGGCAGAAGCAACCGACGCTCTCAATAAATCTTCATATTCATGAACTGCTTTGATTGTATTGATAAAGAAAGTGAGAAATTGCAAATTACTCATCGGGGTTTTGCCAGGAGACAATAAGTTTACGCCAGTATCTGTTGCCAACGACCAATTGTTATGTTTGCCTGATCCGTTTACCCCTTTAAATGGTTTTTCGTGAAACAGTACTTTAAAATCGTGACGTTCTGCAACTTTTTGCATCAGATCCATCAATAACGAATTGTGATCCACTGCCAAATTGGTTTCTTCAAATATAGGCGCCAACTCAAATTGATTAGGTGCCACTTCGTTGTGTCTAGTTTTAACCGGAATCCCCAACAACATACATTCATATTCCAAATCTCTCATATAACTCAATACTCGAGACGGAATTGAGCCAAAATAATGGTCTTCCAATTGTTGTCCTTTTGCTGATACATGCCCGAGTAAAGTTCTGCCAGTTTGTGTAATATCTGGTCGAGAATTTGCCAAAGCA
Source organism: Flavobacterium sp. (assembly GCA_035306305.1). Lineage (GTDB taxonomy): Bacteria > Bacteroidota > Bacteroidia > Flavobacteriales > Flavobacteriaceae > Flavobacterium. The sequence continues at coordinate 33,442 of DATGOD010000038.1, read as the reverse complement.
CTATCTATCAAAAAGAATTCTTGCTCCCAACCTAATGTTGGGGTTACTTTTTTTACATTTTTATCAAAGTATTTTGCCACTGCCGTTGCTGCTTGATCCACTACCGACAATGCTCTGAGCAAAGGTGCTTTGTTATCTAGGGCTTCTCCGGTATAAGAAACAAAAACCGTTGGAATACAAAGTGCTGTTCCGAAAATAAATGCTGGCGAAGTTGGATCCCAAGCGGTATATCCTCTTGCTTCAAACGTATTTCGGATTCCACCATTCGGAAAAGAAGACGCATCGGGTTCTTGTTGTACCAACTGACTTCCGTTGAATTTTTCTAAAGGGTCTTTGCCATCAAACGATGTTTCAAAAAAAGCATCGTGCTTTTCTGCTGTTGTTCCTGTCAATGGTTGAAACCAGTGTGTGTAATGTGTTACACCTTTTGACATTGCCCAATCACGCATACCTTGCGCAATATTATCGGCTAGTTTACGGTCGATTTTTTTTCCTAAATCCATCGCGTCTTTTACTGCTCGATAGGCTTCGGGAGTTAAATATTGGCGCATGGCTTTATCGTTAAAGACATTTGCTCCGAATATTTCCGATTTTTTGGCGGTATGATTGATGTTTACCGGTTTTCTGGTGTTAGCTAATTTTAGCGACTCAAATCTGATTGATGACATATACCTATATTTTTATAGGGCAAATTTACAATTTTTTACACTTACAAACACAAATACCCTAAAAAAAATAGATGTTAAATTTTTAAAACGTCATTTAACTCAAACCAACCCCTAATAAAAACAAGGCTTACCATTAAATATATAAACAAAAAAGCCAACCCCGAAAGATTGGCTCCTATCATATATACACTAAAAACGATTAATTCAGTTTTTGTACATTTTGTTCGCTCAAACCATAATATTTCATGGTTGCTTCATAATCTGAGAAATCTACAGATTGTGACGGCTCGCTACCTGTTGATGCTGTTTGCATTAATCCGCCCGGAATAACTACTATTCTAAAAATTTGATCGACACCATAAGTGTTAATCTCGGAATTAGTTAGTTGGTCTAACGAAAAGTTACTGTCTAAAAATATATGTACATCATTACGTGTAAAATCATAGTTATAAGTAATATAATCGCCGGCTCCTAAATCAACCTGTTGTGGCACCAATCTCCAAACATCTTGATTTCCATCCACATCCCACAATATGTACATCAAAACCATATCGCCTTGATAACTGGGCTCGCTAAAATTCACGAGTTCAGAAAAATTATTTTCTGGCACTAAATCAACTGCTACTTCAAAAACTTCGGCAGTAAAAATCTGTTGATCTACGACATCATCGTTGATAGTACAGCTCTGGAACAATCCCGCTCCTAGTAATACGCTTCCTAATATTGTAATTGCTCTTTTCATGATTAAATATTTTTTTAAATTAATAGCTTTTTATCTTTATGTCTATATACACGAACTGTGCCAAAAATAATTATAATGGTTTTATTTCTTCAAAAACTGCTGAATATCAGTGATTAAATTTTGTATATCCGAATTTTCCGGATTCAATTCTGCTGCATGTTGTAAGTAATTCAAAGCGGTTTCGTATATATTCGTTTTTTGCTGATACAATTTTTTATATTCTTCTGAATATTTTTTATTGATTTGCTCGTTTAATTTTTGCGTTATTTCTGCATCTTCGGTCAAAGCGATATTAGCCATCATCAGGTAAGCTTTTTCAGATGAAAATTGATTGTCGATAGCATTTTGAAAATACCTTTTTGCCCGTTCAAAATCTTGTCGGTTATAATAATACACTCCTATATTATATTGTAATAGCGCATTATCCGGAAAAGCCTTCATCAATTTTTTGGCATACGTCAGATACATCATGTTCCGATTTGTTTTCTGGTATAACTCAAGTACCGCCAGTCCTACATTCAGATTAGCATTGTCTTTATCGAAAGCTTCTTTCAGAAAAGCTTCTGCTTCTGAATAATTTTGCTTATTAAATAGAATCAATCCTAAATTAGCATTGATTTCTGCCCATTTATCTGTTTCTACATAATCACTCGGGTTACTATATTTTTGCTGTTTCACACCGAGTTCTTGCAGATTTTTATCATACCCAAACGATTCCACTTTTTGTCCTTCAATACTTGTTGCCAAAAACAAGGTGTCGCTCCCATTGTATTGTAGTTCGACAAGCTGACGATATTTGGATTCGGCAAAATCATAATCTTCTGCTTTCACTGCCATCGAAGCGGAGTAGTACAAAAACAAAGTATCCTTTTTATTCAGATTATAAATCGAATTGAACAATCTCGATGCGTCTGCAAATCGCTGATTTTGGTTATATTCGATCGCCATATCAATCAGAGTTGCCAAATGTCGTTTGAGCAAAGGTTGCGATTTCTCTGTGAACTTACTATCCATTTCGCGTTGTTCAATTTCTTTGACCAAATTAAAGTTACGAATAGCTTGCTCGGCATTTTCTTGTCTATTTTCTGTTTGACTTAGTGCCAGTCCGCTGTGTGCTCTACCTCTGAGGTAATAGAAAAAAGCTTGTTGTTGATTTGTAGCTTCGTTGATGAGCGAGTCTTTTTCTGACAACAAGTCTAAAGTTTGTTCAAATTGTTTTCTGTCGAGTGCTTGTTCGGCAGATTCTAACAGATATTTTTGAGAAAAAACGGGGAATGATAGCAAAATCATCCCCCAAAAAAATATTTTTTTTATATCCATAACGTTATTCGTTACTCTGTTTGATTGGTATTATCGTTACCTTCGATTTCTGCATCTCCAATTTCTTCTTCCTCTTCTTCTTTAATCACTTTGGCAACGGCGGCAATAGAATCATTACCTTTAATATTAATCAGTTTAACGCCTTGGGTATTTCGTCCCATGACTCTCAAATCAGAAACTCTCATACGAATCGTTAAACCAGATTTGTTGATAATCATCAAATCGTCGTTGTCTGTAACTGATTTGATTGATACGAGCAAACCGGTTTTGTCGGTAATATTCATGGTTTTCACCCCTTTTCCACCTCGGTTGGTTTCACGATATTCTTCCAAAGCAGAGCGTTTACCATAACCATTTTCTGAAACGACCAGAATATTACTGTCCATATCATTTACAGAAACCATCCCGATAACCTCATCGCTTTCGTTTGCCAACGTAATTCCTCTCACACCCGAAGCTGTACGTCCCATAGGTCTTGTTTTGGCTTCGTCAAAGCGAACTACTTTTCCTGATTTCACAGCAATCAACATTTTTGAGTTTCCGTCGGTGAGTTTCGCTTCTAATAGTTCGTCGTCTTCTTTGATTGTGATGGCGTTAATACCGTTTTGTCTCGGACGTGAATATTGCTCCAAAGGTGTTTTTTTCACTTGTCCTTTTTTGGTAGCCATAATCACAAAATGATTATTGATATATTCTTCGTCTTTCAAATCTTGGGTACAAATAAATGCTTTCACTTTATCGTCCGATTCGATGTTAATCAAATTCTGAATAGCTCGACCTTTGCTGGATTTGCTTCCTTCCGGAATTTCAAAAACGCGCATCCAGAAACATTTTCCTTTTTGCGTAAAGAATAGCATGTATTGATGGTTGGTTGCTACATACAAGGCTTCTAAGAAGTCTTGGTCTCTGGTTCCGGCTGATTTTTGTCCTACTCCTCCTCTGTTTTGTGTTTTGTATTCAGAAAGCGGTGTACGTTTGATGTAGCCTGCGTGAGAAATCGTGATAACCACTTGCTCATCCGGAATCAAATCTTCGATGTTCATTTCGCCTCCGGAATATTCAATCACAGAACGGCGTTCATCGCCATATTTATCACGAACTTCGATTAATTCTTCTTTGATCAAGTTCATTCGCATCTCTTTGCTTGCCAATAACTCTTTCAAATGGGCGATTAATTTCATGATTTCGTCATATTCTGCTCTCAGTTTTTCTTGCTCCAGACCGGTTAATTGTCTCAATCGCATTTCAACAATGGCACGAGCTTGAATTTCGGACAGTTCAAAACGTTCAATCAATCGTTCACGAGCTTCATCTGCATTTTTAGAGCTACGGATAATTTGGATTACTTCGTCAATATTATCTGAAGCAATAATCAATCCTTCTAAAATATGTGCTCTTTCTTCTGCTTTTCTTAATTCAAATTCTGTTCTTCTCGTTACCACATCATGTCTGTGCTCAACAAAATAGTGAATCAAATCTTTCAGATTGAGCATTTGCGGACGACCGTTTACCAAGGCAATATTATTGATACTGAATGATGATTGTAATTGCGTGTATTTGAACAACATATTCAGCACGATATTCGGAATTGCATCACGTTTGAGCACATACACGATACGCATTCCTTTTCGGTCAGACTCATCTCTGATGGTCGAAATTCCTTCGAGTTTTTGCTCATTGACCAAATCTGCAGTTTTCTTAATCATTTCTGCTTTATTGACTTGGTACGGAATTTCGGTTACAACGATACATTCGCGACCATTTACTTCTTCAAATTGAGTTTTGGCTCGCATAACCACTCGTCCACGACCGGTTTTGAATGCTTCTTTCACACCTTCGTAACCATAAATAACACCTCCCGTTGGAAAATCCGGAGCTTTGATGTGCTCCATCAATTCATCAACTTCAATATCATTATTGTCGATATACGCCAAAGTTCCGTTAATCACTTCCGTGAGATTGTGTGGTGCCATGTTGGTTGCCATCCCCACAGCGATTCCAGATGCCCCGTTAATCAACAACTGTGGTATTCTGGTCGGCATCACGGTTGGTTCTTTCAGCGTATCGTCAAAGTTATTTTGAAAATCTACTGTTTCTTTTTCGATGTCTGCCAGAATTTCTTCCGACATTTTTTTCATTCTCGCCTCGGTATAACGCATCGCTGCCGGACTGTCGCCATCTACCGAACCAAAGTTCCCTTGTCCGTCAACCAAAAGATACCTCAAACTCCAATCCTGTGCCATACGTACCATAGCGTCATATACAGATGAATCTCCATGTGGATGATATTTCCCTAAAACCTCTCCTACGATTCTCGCAGATTTTTTATGTGGTCGGTTGGATGCTACTCCTAAATCATACATTCCGTACAAAACGCGACGATGCACGGGTTTCAAACCATCTCGCACATCGGGTAATGCTCTGGAAACAATTACCGACATAGAGTAATCTATGTAGGCTGATTTCATCTGTTCGTCAATATTAACCGGAATTATTTTTTCCCCTTCAGTCATATTATTTATTTTTTGTAACCAAAATATTAAAGAGTGCTAAGATACAACTATTAACTGAATTTTTAAAATTGTTTTTTTGCTTCTTGTTTTATTAGCTTCAAGGTGCTGTTTTTTGTGGGGGTTACTTAGATTTTTGATTTGATTATTTAGAAAAAACTATGAGATTCTGAAAAACCTGGTAGGTTGGTCAATGTCTTGTCTCCTAAATATAGCTTCGAGATATCTTCTTCGTCGGAATGACAAATTTTTCAACTTTCGACTTTATAACATTCAACTATCAAACGTTCGACTCAAAAAAACTTATCTTCGAATACTTTCCAATTTCTTTTCGATTTATTAAATTTGCTCGCTGTAGTTCATCTACTTCAATCAGAAAAAATCAATCGCTGAAAAATATACTTTATGAGTCAAATATATCTCGATAACGCTGCCACAACCTCTGTCCGACCGGAAGTTGTCGAAGAAATGATTAAAATACTAACCAACGATTTTGGTAATCCTTCTTCTACTTATACAACCGGCAGGCACGCGAAATCACTTATCGAAGCTGCTCGAAAATCTATTGCTAAACAAATTAACGCACAGGCTTCGGATATTATTTTCACTTCATGCGGCACAGAAGGCAATAATTGGGTCATTCGTTCGTGTGTAAGAGATTTGGGCGTCAAACGCATTATTTCGACTACAATGGAACACCACTGTACCTTATATTCTATTCAACAAATGGGGAAAGAATATGGAACAGAAATTGTTTATCTTCGGATTTTACCTGATGGGCAAGTTGATTATGAGCAATTGGAAGATTTGTTACAAGACGATAAACCAACGTTGGTCAGCTTGATGCACGTAAATAACGAAATCGGGACAATTTTAGACTTGAACCGAGTGGGCAATTTGTGCCGAGCCAACAATACTCTGTTTCATTCAGATACTGTACAATCTATCGGAAAAACAGAATTTGACATGGCAAATACTCCGGTAGATTTTATCGTGGCAAGTGCCCATAAATTTCACGGGCCGAAAGGTGCAGGATTTGTTTATATTCGCAACAAAAACAATTTCAAAGCTTTAATCGTTGGTGGTGAACAAGAAAAAGGATTGCGTGCCGGTACCGAAGCTCCGCATCAAGTTGTGGGAATGGCAAAAGCTTTGGAGTTGGCTTATCAGGATTTAGACGAACATCGAAAACACATCAGTGAGCTAAAGGCTTATTGTAAAGCACAATTATCGAAACATTTTCCAGAAATAAAATATAATGGAGACGACAACACTTTTTACAATGTTGTGAATGTATCTTTGCCGTTTTCACCAGAAAAAGCAGCAATGCTTTTGTTTCAGCTAGATATTAAAGGAATTGCTGTATCTCGCGGAAGTGCTTGTCAATCAGGAAGTCAAAAACCGTCGCATGTTTTGGCCTCGTTTCTTACGGAAGAAGAATTGAAAAAACCAAACCTCAGATTGTCTTTCGGATACGACAATACACAAAAAGATATTGATTTCCTGATAGACACCTTACAATCAGTTTAAGAATTATTTATATTTTTGTTTCTAAACCAATAAATAAAAAAAATTATGGGATTTATTAAAGAATTTAAAGAGTTTGCCTTAAAGGGAAACGTTATGGATTTGGCTGTCGGTGTAATCATCGGGAGTGCTTTTGGTAAAATAATCGGAAGTGCGGTGGATGATTTAATCATGCCGATAGTTTCCGCCATTATAGGTACACCGGATTTTGCTAATATGTATTATGTTTTGAAAGGTGACGTTGCTGCAGGACTTCCACTAGAAGAGGCTAAAGCTATTGAAGGGGCAGTATTGTTGTCGTATGGTAATTTCATTACTATTTTGATTAATTTTATTCTGTTAGCGTTAGTTATATTTCTGATGATTAAAGGAATGAACAAACTAAGAAAAAAACAGGAAGAAGAAGCTCCGGCTGCACCAGCTGGTCCAACACAAGAGGATTTACTTACAGAAATCAGAGATTTGCTTAAAAAAGATAATTAATTTATTTTAAGCCAATCATATTACAAAGAGTCAGACTGCAAAGTTTGACTTTTTTTATTCACGAAAAGGACAAAAACATAACCAAAGTCGTAATTATTGCAACAAACAACGGAAAAATATATTTTTTCCATAGCAATTTTAGCTTTTGTCCAAAACACAATAACTATAATCGGTAATACAAAAGCTGACAACAAAGCCAAAATCGAAAGTATTTCATAAATTGCCCCAAATACGGGATGAAAAACATAAACATTAACAAACCCAGCGTAGCAATTAATCCTATTTTATTGCTTTTTTACATCACTATTTTTACTCAAACTTACAAAATCAGTACTTATAATTCGTTAAAAGTAAGCAATACTTTGCATCGATTCAAAAGCATTGGTTATCTTTGACATCATTTAAAAAACACCCAATATGGATTTAGAACAAAATATATGGTGGGAACAAGCGAATAACGACTCAGAAGCGGTAATTCTTGACGTTCGCACCGAAGAAGAGGTCGAAGAAAAGGCAATTCCTAATGCTATGCATCTTGATTTTTATCAAGGACAAGATTTCTTATCTGAACTCGAAAAATTAGACAAAAACAGAAGTTATTACGTGTATTGTAAATCGGGCGGAAGAAGCGGTCAAACCTGTATGATTATGCAACAATTGGGCTTTGAAAAAACTTACAATTTAATCGGCGGAATTACAGCTTGGGAAGGTCCTGTTAAATAAAAACTATGAATTTAATTGATTTTATTCTGCACATCGATGTGCATTTAGCAGAGCTTCTGGCGGATTATGGCATTTGGATTTACGCTATTTTGTTTCTCATCATTTTTGTGGAAACCGGTTTGGTAGTTATGCCATTTTTACCTGGTGACTCTTTACTTTTTGCAGCCGGCATGTTAGCCGCACAATATCCTGAAAGTCTAAATATTTGGTTGGTAATCGCTTTGTTGCTCATTGCAGCTATAATCGGCGACAGCCTCAATTATTCTATCGGAAAAAATATAGGCAACCGAATGTTGAATTTTAAAATACTCGGTAAAAAACCAGTTCAGCCACAACATATTGAAAAAACACACGATTTTTATAATAAATATGGTAGTAAAACCATTGTAATTGCTCGTTTCGTTCCGATTGTACGAACCTTAGCTCCTTTTGTGGCAGGCATCGGAAAAATGAATTATTCTACGTTCATTAGCTATAATATTTTGGGAGCGATTCTTTGGGTTGTCGGGATAACTTTGACCGGCTTTTTTCTAGGGAATATTCCGCTGATTAAAGATAATTTTTCAAAAGTTGTTTTGTTAATCATCTTAATTTCTGTTCTCCCGATTATATTTTCAGTCTGGAAAGAATGGAGAAAAAACAAACAAACCACATGATTACCAATTTACTTATTATTCTGTTGATTGGCGTAAATGTGCTTGTTAGTTACAAAGGTTTTAACGACCGTGCTTTTTTCTCTAAATATATGTTTCAAATCGGGAGGATACAACAAGGCGAAAATATCCGAATGATTTCTTCTGCATTTCTTCACGCAGATGTTACTCATTTGATTTTCAACATGCTAACCCTGTATATATTTGCTCCAATTGTTATCAATTATTTTAATCCGATTGTTTTTCTGATTATATATTTTCTCAGCTTATTGGCAGGAAATTTTTTCACGTTAAATCAACATAAAAACGAGCCAAATTATTCTGCCATCGGTGCTTCCGGGGCGGTTACCGGAATTGTTTACGGCAGCATTGTTATTTATCCTGAAATGTCGTTATACCTGTTTTTTATTCCCATCCCGATTCCGGCTTACATTTTTGCTATCGGATATATACTTTATTCTTTATACGGAATGAGAAAACAATTGGGAATGATTGGACATTCTGCCCACATCGGAGGAGCTGTTGGAGGGCTAATTGCTACCATACTTTTTGACTTTAATTTGATCTTGACTAACTATCTCTTTATTTTTCTGATGCTTGTTCCGCTAATTTTTTATTTTATGATTTCTAATGAAAAAGACTAAAGTTTCGTTAATTTTTATTTATAATTTCTTACATTTGGTTTTTCTTGAATATGGTAACCCAAAACAAGCAATTATAAAATGAAACTACTTTTTAAATTTTTCGTCATCATACTGTTTATTAGCAGCAGTATTTCGGCTAAAGCCCAATATTATCAAAAACATTATATCGCCCCTGCTCCATGGCAATATTGGAGCGATGCAAATGAAATTGTTATTGGAACTCTTAGCCCTACTCCAGTTCAAGTAACACTCAGAAAAAGTGATGGCACTCTGATTACAGATGAGTTATCCGTTACAATAGACAACCCCATAAGTTACCGGTTTCCCGGGAGTCCTAGTGGTTTGTCAAGAAATACCCCAGGAACAACTTTGACCGACAGAGGACTAATTGTAGAAGCAGAAGCACCTGTGTTGGTAAATCTACGAAACATTGCTTCTGACGCTCCTGCTGCAAACAGCTATTTAACTATAAAAGGAAATGCTTCTTTAGTGAGTTTTGGAGAGGAAGGCAAAGGATTAGAATTTAGAGTTGGTTACTATAGAACGAGTACAATGGGAGTATCATATCCAGGACCTGTATATTCTGTCATGGCAACAGAAGATGGTACAGAAGTAAATATTCCGACCAATCCTCCTACAACCGTAACTCTAAACGAAGGCGAGAGTAGAATGTTTCATGCTGATATCGGGGCCTTATTAACCGCAGACAAACCGGTAGTAATGAATACCGGAAGCTGGGGAGATACGCCGTACAACCATCCAACTTTCCCTACCAATGGAGAAGACGGAACATTTGATCAAATAGCTCCCTTACATGTATTAGGCAGTAAATATCTTGTCGTAAGGGGTTGGGGGTGGCCTGCTACAGCTTATCATATCCAAAATAAATACGGAGGAGAACAAACCACGATTGTCGCAACAGAAGATAATACAACCGTAGAAATAATAAATTACAACGCTGATGGAACAATATCTGCAGCAAACCCATCTGAAACGGTAACTTTACAAGCCGGAGAATATCATGATTTTTTCCACGGAGACAGAACCAATCCTCTATCATCTTCTTTAATAGAAACAGACAAACCTGTTATTGTATATTCTGGGACAGAAGTAGAATCTGAAACAGATGTTTCAACGGTACTCCCTATCGGCGGATGTGCGGGTGCACTCAATATTCAAGCCAGAAAATTTATTAATTACAATAATGGTACTTTACCTTATTCCGCTTTTTGCGTTATTGAAAGTCCCGATGTTCAGGTCATGGTTAATAATCAGGATATAGAAACTTATCCGGGAGTAGATGTCAGAACTCCTATAGGCACAACGGGTTTTTATTTAATTACATTTAGCGACAACAATATTGGTTTCCCCGATGAATTAATTATTACCTCAACAATGCCTTTAACAACCAGTATTGTTCAATCGGGAGTCGGGTTCTCTATGTCTGCATTTTTCTCTGCATTCGGACAAGCATCACCCGCACCGGTTATTGTAGAAACCAACGAAGATTGTACCGTTACCCTTATTATTGAAGATACAGATGGAATATTTGAATACGAATGGTTTTTAAATGGAGAATCATTAGGTACAACCGAAGAAAATCAGTGGATAGCTACCGAATCAGGAATTTATACAGTAAATGTACTGAGAACTTGCGGATGGGGAATTATCTCTGAAGGAGTAGAAGTTACCGTTAACCCATGTAGCGATTTATCAATAACCAAAGAATTATTAAATCAAGAATACGACGAAGCGGTATTTGAAATTACCGTAACCAATAATGATGAGATTTTTACAGAACCTAATGCCATAGTAACAGATTTGTTACCGGACGGTTATACATACGTGAACTCAACGGCAACACAAGGCAGTTACGACGAAACAACAGGTATTTGGGAGGTAGGAACACTCGAACCCGGACAATCTGAAACCCTACAGATAACCGTCAAAATCAATGAAGAAGGAGATTATATCAATGTAGCTACCGTAGAAGGAGACAACGAAGATAAAAATCCTGACAATAACTCTGATGAAGCAACCATCACGAAAAGCAGACTTGTATTTCTTAAAAATGCGTTGAAAGAAGCCGCACACCAAGTCGGAGAAATAATCGATTACGAAATAACTATTGAAAACTTAGGTCCATTACCCGTGTTTGAAATCCAAATTACAGACAATAACGCAGACGCTGGAAGTTTGATTCCTGATTTCATACAAAGATTAGACCCGGGTGAAATTGCTCGCATCCGTGCCCGACACACCGTTACACACAACGACTTTGTTATAGGCGAAATCGTCAATCAAGCTACCTTAGAAACACCTACCGTATTAGACCAACAAAGCTTTATGTCGGATGACCCTAAAACGGCTGAAACAAACGACCCTACAATTGTTCCTGTGGTAAGAACAGCCGACATCAACGCGGTAAAAGATGATGGTATTATCTATTATACTCCGGGACAAGAAACAACTTATGTAATCGACATAACAAACAACGGACCTAGCGACGCTATTGACATTGTTGTGAATGACCCATTGCCTCAAGGTGCCGTGTACATGGATTGGCATTCTACTATCAATACTTCCGGAAATGGCGATTTGCATGATGTGATTCCGGTATTAGCCGTTGGGGAAACCGTAACCTATTACGTAACTGTAAAAATATCCAATAATCAATTAGGCGATTTTATCAATATCGTTACGGCAGAATCTGATTTTAACGAAGACCCTATTCTCAATTGTGAGACTTGCATAGACATCGACAGACAAATTGTGGTTATTCCAAAAGGTATTTCGCCAAACGGTGATGGGTTGAACGACAATCTGGATTTAACTCCTTTCCATGTAGCGAAAATCACTATTTTCAATCGTTATGGAACAGAAGTTTATAGTAAAGATTTTTATACCAACGAATGGGAAGGTCAATCCAATGCTGGCAAACCTCTCCCTGACGGAACTTATTACTATCAAGCTCACATCATTGGTGGATTCTTACACAGCGGATACATAGAACTCGTCAGAGAAATAAAATAACCAATAAAAATAAGCCATCCCATTTTATAAAATTGAGATGGCTTATTTTTATTCAATCTCAAAATGATTCAGCCATTCTTTTTTCTGAACAAAATGTCCATTTTCATCTCTATACATAAAAATTGCATTTTGTTCTCTATCAATTAAAAGCTTTTCCGGAATAAAATCATTGTCATAAGGAACTTTAGTAAAAATAATGGTATCTCCCGAAATTAGATAACTGCCTTTAATTGTTTGCTGAAAACCTAAAAAACCGTTTATTTCGTTTTCAACCGTACCATTTTTTCTAAATATAAGGGTATAATAAAACAAATCATCTTTTAATGTCGCTGTTAATATCCTTTTTGATTTAAAAACATCAGAATGACACAGATTAAATAAAATGATAAGAAAGAAAAGTGCTCCGTGAAAAATAACTTTTATTTTATTCGCTTTTATTCCTCTTTTGACCGTTGACAGTAATGTATCTCCTAAAGAAATTATATAGAGCACAATTAATGGCACAATAAATATTCCATAAGTAAAAAGGTACAGAATCATTCCGCCGAAAAAATCAGTAATTATCCAACAAAAAATTCCTAATGTGGACAAAATTGCCATACAATTAAATCCTATTTTTCTTGTCATAAGAATCATTTTTGAGAAATGGTTTTATAATATAATTCCGAAGAAAGCCATTTTGTATTTTGTTTGCTTTCAATTCTTTGTTTGATAATTTCTGCTTCGTTTTTATCATTTATCGACTGATAATATTTTTCCAAAACCTTTTCGTTTCCTTTTAAATCATAAGAAAGATACCTCAAATCGGTATTTTGTTTGGTCAAATTGTATCGTGTGATGATGCTTCCCCAATTGAATAACGAACAGAAAATCAGACTGTAAAAAACTGCCCAAGTCATTTTGTCTATCAAGAAAAAGTTGGTTCTTTTTAATTCGATTTTTCGATAAGAGAAAAACAATCCTATGGCACACAATATCAGGAATAAATATACGCCCAATCGTTTGTAAGTCAAGCCTAAAGCATCGACATAAACCGTGTTTTGTACAATTGCCGACAAAACTAAAATTGCGTTTAAAAGCAACCACATTTTTGATAAAAGCACTAGTGTTTTGTTATTCTGAATGAAGTTTAAAGCCCCTTTAAAGTAGAACAAAATCACAAGCATTGCCAGAACAATGGAACCAATCAACGAATTGATTTGCTCATGAATACGTGAGCTGTAGGTTGAAAATTGCTGTGCGGCAGGCTGAAAATGTTCTACATTAAACACAATAATAAAAAAGAACAACATGGCATTTAAAGACAGCAGCGTGATGATTCCGCTTCTTTTTTCAAAACCGATTTCCAGAAAATCAAACGTAGGTTTTAAATTTTCTTTTTGTTGCGTAGTAAAATGTGTTTGCAAACTGCGGTTCAGTGTTTTGAAAGGTTCGTAAACTTTAGCATTCCAAAAAACAAAACTGATATAAAATCCAAACAAGGTAACCAAAATAATGATTGCGTCGATGTCTAATTCGTAACGATTGAACCAACTGCTCAACATGTCGCTGGAAGATAAATAAATCGCAAAAAAGACCGATAAAATCAAAAACGGCAACACAACATACGAAAAGATTTTCGAAAACGTGTTTTGTTGTTTGGATTTATCGTACTGAAACCAATCGTCAATCTGGAAAATTTGCACCACAAAAGCGAACCAGTTAGAACAATAAACAAGTGCCTGAATCACTAATTTTAGTTTTGAATCGACTGTATAATATCGGAAGACAAAACTAGACAAAACAACTGCCAAAAATGTTGTAAAGGTACACAACCACGCGTTTGACAAACTACTCAACACTACGCACGAAGCCAAAATAAGGGCTTTGCGATTGTGTCGTAATTCCGGTTTTTGGACAAAGTGCAACGCCAGCATTGCCAAGACAAAAATGGAAAGGTTTACGCCTATTTCTTGATTGTAGAACAAAACGACAAACAGAAAAGTACTGATAAAAATTAAAACTTGTTTTTTCATAATTATTGAATTTAAAAGAACTTTGTATTTCAAAGTATATAGATAAAAAAATTTAGATTTACGGTTTCAACATTTTTTCCAAAAACGACAAATGTGCTTGAAAAGCTTGTTTTCCCAAAGCGGTTATTCTGTAGGATGTACGCGGTTTTTTGCCCACAAATTCCTTTTTGATTTCGATGTATTCCTTTTTTTCCAAAGCCGTAGAATGGCTCGCCAGATTTCCGTCTGTAACCTGCAACAGATTTTTCATTTCGGTAAAATCCACCCAATCGTTCACCATCAGAACCGACATCATTCCCAATCGCACACGACTTTCAAAATCTTTATTTAATCCGCTGATAATACTCATTTACTTGTATTTTCGATATAAAATTATACCGTAAACAATATGCAAAACGCCAAAACCAATCGTCCAGAAAAGCAATCCTTTTCCAATAAAAAACAACGAAAGACAACCTAAAATAATTTCGAGAAAACCTAAATATTTTATATCAGAATAGGTATATTTTTCGGCATTTACCAAAGCCAATCCATAGAAAATCAAGGTTGTTCCGGCAATTAATCCGTACAGTCTATACTGCAACAATGCTAAAACAAAAATACCGCCCACCACCAACGGAATCGCCAATTGAATCAATATTTTTTTGGTCGTTGCCGTCCAGATTTTTAAGCCTAATCTTTTGCTTTTACGAATGGTAAAAAAACATCCAAAGAAAATGGCGAGAAGTAAAGCCGCAATTCCTATTCCAGACAAAATCTTTATCGCTTCATTTTCAAAAGGAATAAAACCATTGTATTTTAAAAACTGAAATTTATTGTTAGTAAACCACATAACAAAAATTCCCGTTACCAATCCAACTACGCCCGCTCCTATTCCGGACAAACCACTTAAAGAAATAAACCTTGACGAGCGTTCCATCATCAAACGGATATGTGCTAAATCATCAGAAACTTTTTTGTTCATACCTTTTACTTTGAAACACAAAGTTATTTGTTTTTATGAATAAGACAAATTTTATTTACACTTTTTCTCCTTTAATATCTATTAAAACAAATTATTTATATTAGTGCAAATTCTGTGATATGAAAAATTACGCTTTTTTGTTGTTTGGGTTAAGTATGTGTTTTTGGAGTTGTAAAACGAATTCCCGAACCGAGGAAACGGTGAAAAATACAGTAACTGATACGGTTGAAAAATTTAAACCGGAATTGTATTATACCAACAAGGATTCTGTTTTATTGGCTTCTTTTGAAGGGGATTTAGAAAATAAATTAATCACGCCAACTTATCGGATTTACGTGGAAAGTGATACTGTTTCTTTTGAAGGTTTTAGAATTACGTTTTCTGAATTAGATGAGGCTTTAAAAATATTAATTAATAATGATGTTATTTCAGTTCACGATATGTTTACACAAAATAATGTTGAAAGTGAAAAACAACAAGTAGATTATGCTAATTCTCTACTAGAAGTTAACTATTATCAAGAATTAAATATTTTAATGTTTTTAGTTCATTTTTATCCTTGTACAGGGCTTGGATGTGGTGTGAATTACCAAGTAATATATCATACTAAAAGTAAAAAAGCCTTTGCCTTTGGAAGATTTAGGACTGGTTTTGAAATGGAATTATATAGATACGATGACCAACCGTATTATTTATCAAAATCATACGAGGGTAGAAATATTGAAGGAATTGAGAAGATAACTTATGAATTGTTTCCTGTAGATTTTTCGTTGCAAGAGCTTCAACCTTTAAAAGGTGTTTTTGCTGAAATAGTTTCAGACGAAAATGAAAATAAGATAATAAGTTTTGAGAAAAATTGGTTGGAATAATAAAAAGCTACAATTGAGAAACAGTAATTGTAATTTCTTTAAAGTTCTGAATCCTGCAAGGTTTCTTTGAACCTTGTAGGTATTAAAATGAAAAAGCTACAAGGTTTTTAAAACCTTGCAGCAATTGAAAACTCTTTATTATTTATTCAAACCTTCGGCGGCTTTTAGTACCGTTTCTTTTAAGCCTAATTTATACTGAATCATTTTTTCTAACAATTCCGCATTTTGGCTTGCCAGAATTTGTACGGCTAATAATCCTGCATTCTTCGCTCCGTTCAAAGCAACAGTTGCTACAGGCACACCGCCCGGCATTTGCAAAATCGATAAAACCGAATCCCAGCCGTCAATAGAATTGCTTGATTTTACCGGAACGCCAATCACTGGCAGCGGACTCATAGAAGCCACCATTCCCGGCAAATGCGCAGCTCCACCGGCACCGGCAATAATTACGTTGATTCCGTTTTTGTGTGCGTTGCTTGAAAAATCGACTAATTTTTCAGGAGTTCTGTGGGCAGAAACAATATCTATGTGCGTTTCTACGCCAAATTCGTTTAATATGTCTATGGCTTGTTGCATTACCGGCATATCCGAAATGCTGCCCATTACTACGGCTACTTTCATTTTTTTGTTTTTAGCTGTTATCTCGATTCTCAATACTTCTATTCTATTTACTAATCACTCGAATGGTTTCTTTAACCTGTTGCGCTATTTTTCGGGCTTCGGTCATATTTTCGTTTACGATGGTTACGTGTCCCATTTTGCGGAACGGACGGGTTTCGCGTTTTCCGTAAATGTGTGGGGTTACACCGTCTATCGCCATAATTTTTTCGATATTTTCATAAACTACTTGTCCAGAAAAACCTTCTTCGCCCACTAAATTCACCATAATTCCGGCAACTTTGCTGTCGGTATTTCCCAACGGTAAATCCAAAATAGCACGAATGTGTTGTTCAAACTGCGAAGTATAACTCGCTTCAATCGAATAATGTCCGGAATTGTGCGGACGCGGAGCTACTTCATTGACCAAAATCTCATCAGCTTGCGTTTGAAACATTTCCACTGCCAACAATCCAACGTGATTGAAACTTTCGGAAACTTTCAAAGCAATTTCTCGGGCTTTTTTAGCAACCACATCGTCAATGCGTGCCGGACAAATCACGTATTCCACCTGATTGGCTTCGGGATGAAATTCCATTTCCACCACCGGATAGGTTTTGATTTCGCCCGATGCAGAACGCGCCACAATCACCGCCAATTCGTTTTTGAACGGAACCATTTCTTCGGCAATACATTCGGTTTCGGGTAAATCGTTTAAATCCTCGGCTTTGCGAATCACTTTCACACCGTTGCCGTCATAACCGCCTTCGGTTGCTTTCCATACGAACGGCATGGTAAGATTTGAGATTTGAGATTTAAGATTTGAGGTGCTCTCAAACAATTGAAAATCAGAAGTCGGAATGTTGTTGTCCTTATAAAACTGTTTTTGTTTGCCTTTGTTTTTGATCAATCGCAATGTTTTGGGCGATGGATATACTTTTTTACCTTGATTTTCCAACGTTTCCAACGCTTCCAAGTTCACGTTTTCAATCTCAATGGTCAAAATATCGACCTGATTGCCCAAATCCAAAACGGTTTGGTAATCGGTTAGTGAACCTTGAAAAAATTTGGTGGCACCAAACTGACAAGGTGCTTCGGCACTGGGATCAACCACATAGGTTTGAATATCGAATTTGCGGGTTTCGGTCAGCATCATTTTGCCTAATTGCCCACCACCTAAAATTCCTAATTTAAAATCTGATGAAAAATAGTTCATTATTTTGTCTTTTGCGATACAAATATACTATTTCCGTTGCCAAATAAAAGTACAAATGTTTGACAATGTGAAAAACAAACCACCAATCACACCTTTTTTTGCAAATAGGTGTAATCAGCGGTTTATTTATTTGTACAAAAGGTTTTACTTATCCCTCAAAAAACTGCATCAGAGTGCGAATACCTGTTCCGGTTCCGCCCAAACCTTTGTAGTTTTCGGGTGTTTCGGTAAATGCTGGCCCGGCAATATCGATATGCACAAAAGGTTGTTGTGCAAAATGCTCTAAAAACTTACCTGCTGTGATAGTTCCTGCCATACGTCCGCCGATATTTTTCAAATCTGCCACAGACGATTTTAATTGTTCTTTGTAATCGTCCCACAATGGCAATTGCACCATGCGTTCGTACACTTTTTCGCCTGCCTTGAGCAATTTTTGATTGATTGTTTCATCGGCGTTACTCATCATACAAGCGGCTCTTGTTCCAGCGGCTACCAAAGCGGCCCCAGTCAAAGTAGCGGCATTGATAATCAATTCTGGCTGAAATTTATTGGCATACGCAATGGCATCTGCTAAAATCATTCGACCTTCAGCATCAGTATTTAACACTTCGACCGTTGTTCCGTCATACATTCTAATCACATCGCCAGGCGTGTAAGCTTCTTGTCCCGGACGATTGTCTGTTGCCGGAATCAATCCGATAATATGTTTGTCGATTTTGTTGAGTGCTGCGGCATAAATCGTTCCTGCCATCATCGCTGCTCCGCCCATGTCTGATTTCATCACGTCCATCGAACCTTGCGTTGGTTTCAATGACAATCCTCCGGTATCGTACACCACCCCTTTTCCGACCAAAACAATCGGTTTTTCGTTTGTTGGATTGGCTGGTTTATACTCCATGATGGTAAATGTTGGCGGAGTAATCGAGCCTTTGTTTACTGCCAATAATCCGCCCATTTTCAAGGTTTCGATAGCCGATTTATCCAACACTTCAACGGTGAATCCGGCTTCGCTACCGATTTCTTGAATTTCTTTTCCGAGTTGTACCGCGTCCAGATAATTCACTGGTTCATTGACCATATCACGAGCCCAATAAACGGCTTTTATGGTATTGTTCATGCGGTTGATTTCTTTTTCGGAAATATTTCCATACAAATTGATGTGTTCCAACGCATATTCGCGTTCGTCGGCATCTTTGAAATATTTTAAAAACTGATAGTTAGACAACGCCAAACCTTCTGCCAATGCCAATGCAGTTTCGCCGTTTCCAACAATGGTAAGTTCGGTATTTTTTCGGTCTAATTTTTGGCGGATATCGAATCCTGCCACACGCATTTTTTCTAAATCATTGTTTTCTCGGACAAAGAAGTAAGCTTTCTCTCCAATTTTAGCAAAGTTTTCTTTTTCGTCTGAATTTTTAAAACTTTCAAAAACTTCTTGGATATAGGTTGGCAATTGCACATCAACAGTCGTTTGATTGTTTACGAGATAAACAACGGCATTGCCCGTAAGATTTTGAACTAATTGTAACATATTTGTTATTTTTTATTGAGGTTTCAAAAGTACGAAAATACATGCCTTTATCCAATAAAAAATCTTTTTAGGAAGCTGCCGGAAAAATAATCCTTTCGATATTGCTAATATTGCAGAATTATGAATAAAAACGGATATTCAAATAGTTTTTATATCGATTAAGACATATCTGAAACATACGATTATATCTTTTTAAAAATTAACGGAAAAGAATATTACATCAATAAAGAAATAACAGATGAATCTACTGGAGAAAGTATCATCACACTAAAAGAAAGACTAATCAAAAACCAATAATAAATCAAAAACAACCATTTGAATAGAGAGGCTTAAGTCTCGCTATTTTTTGTTTAATTTTCGGCAAACCCCACAAAGTTGTCGGTAAACCGTTAGCGTATTGAGAAAAAGTATAGCAATATTAATGTAAATTTGCATTACTAAACATAGTGTTATGGTAAAAGATTTATTCGACAGAATACAAAAAAATAAAGGTCCGTTAGGAAAATGGGCCTCGCAAGCCGAAGGCTATTATGTTTTTCCTAAATTAGAAGGAAAATTAGGTCCAAGAATGAAATTTCAAGGCAAAGATATTTTGAATTGGTCTTTGAACGATTATTTAGGATTGGCCACACATCCTGAAGTATTGCAAGCCGACGCTGCTGCTGCTGCTGAATATGGTGCTGCATATCCGATGGGAGCAAGAATGATGTCAGGACACACCGATTATCACGAGCAATTACAAAGAGAATTGGCAGAGTTTGTACACAAAGAAGCTGCTTATTTATTAAACTTTGGTTATCAAGGAATGGTATCTATCATTGATGCTTTGGTTACCAAAAACGATGTGATTGTTTACGATGTGGATTCACATGCTTGTATCATCGATGGTGTTCGCTTACACATGGGCAAACGTTTTACTTATCAGCACAACGATGTTGAAAGTTTAGAAAAAAACCTACAAAGAGCTGCAAAAATCGCCAACGAACAAAACGGTGGTATTTTGGTAATTACCGAAGGTGTTTTCGGAATGCGAGGACAACAAGGTAAACTCAAAGAAATTGTTGCACTCAAAGAAAAATATAATTTCAGATTATTGGTAGATGACGCACACGGATTCGGAACGCTTGGTAAAACAGGTGCCGGAGCCGGAGAAGAACAAGGATGTCAAGATGATATTGATGTTTATTTTTCTACTTTTGCTAAATCTATGGCAGGAATTGGGGCGTTTGTTGCTGGAGACCAAGACCTTATCAGCTATTTGCAATACAACCTTCGTTCGCAAATGTTTGCCAAATCTTTACCGATGATTTATACATTGGGAGGATTGAAACGTTTGGAATTGTTGAGAAATCATCCTGAACTGAAAGAAAAATTATGGGCAAATGTAAACCGTATTCAAAACGGATTGAGAGATAGAGGCTTTGATATAGGCGATACCAACACTTGCGTTACACCGGTTTACCTCGAAGGTTCAATCCCTGAAGCGATGGTTATGGTTAATGATTTACGTGAAAATTATGGTATTTTCTTGTCTATCGTTGTTTATCCGGTTATCCCGAAAGGTTTGATTTTGTTGAGAGTTATTCCAACGGCTTCACATACTTTTGAAGATGTAGATGAAACCTTAACTGCTTTTGAAGCTATTCGTAGTAAATTACAAGACGGAACTTACAAAAAAATGGCAGAAAGTATCAGCGAAACTTCTGAAGCTTAATGGTATAAAATAATACGTAAAAAAAGAGTTGCACAAAGCAACTCTTTTTGTTTTGTAAAAGATATAAAACTTTACTCAAAACTCTGCATAGCCACTAATTTTGCATACATTCCGTCTTTTGCTAAAAGTTCGTCGTGTGTACCTTGCTCGACAATTTCTCCTTTTTGCATGACCACAATAGTATCGGCTTTTTGAATGGTTGAAAGTCGGTGTGCAATAACCACCGAAGTTCGGTTTTGCATCATATTTTCCAAAGCCTCTTGCACCAATCTTTCGCTTTCGGTGTCCAAAGCCGATGTAGCTTCGTCCAAAATCATAATTGGAGGGTTTTTCAAAACCGCCCTTGCAATCGACAATCTTTGTTTTTGTCCGCCCGAAAGTTTGTTTCCGCTATCGCCGATATTGGCATTGATTCCTTCTGGTAAATCTTTGACAAATTCATACGCATTAGCCACTTTTAGTGCATCAATGATTTCTTCATCGGTAGCATTTTCGTTACCTAACTTCAAATTATTTTTGATTGTATCATTGAACAATATGCTATCCTGTGTAACCAATCCCATCAACCCTCGCAAACTGTACAAATCAAAATCTTTCACATCGATTCCGTCGATTTTGATACTTCCGTTTTGCACATCATAAAAACGAGTCAATAAATTAGCAATCGTACTCTTACCACTCCCCGACTGCCCGACCAAAGCAACTGTTTTTCCCTTTGGAACTTCTATAGAAAAATCTTTCAGCACCGGTTCATTTTCATAAGAAAAAGTAATATTTTCGACGGTAAGTTTGTCGTTAAAATCATTTTTTTGAACCGCATTAGGTTTACTTGTAATCGGATTTTCGGTTTCCAGTACTTCCAAAACTCGTTCAGCTGCAGCATCGCCTTTTTTCACTGCATAAGTCGCTTTAGAAATTTCTTTGGCAGGCGTTAAAATATTGTAAGCCATTCCGATATAAGCGATAAAAGCTCCTGCCAAAAGTTTACCTTCAAACACCAATTTTCCTCCATAAATCAGTAAAACAGCGATGGTTACAATGCCCAGAAATTCACTCAATGGCGACGATAAATTTTGACGATTCAGAATTCTATTGTTTAACTTGAAAAAACGTTGGGTAGAATCCTTGAATTTTTTCTCAAAATTTTTCTCTGCGTTAAACCCTTTGATAACTTTGAGTCCGCCGAGTGTTTCATCTATAATCGACAAAAAGTAACCTTGTTCTTGTGCCGCTTTGTCTGAATTTTTCTTGAGTGATTTCCCTACTTTGGAAATGATAAATCCGGCAATAGGAATAAAAATAAACACAAACAACGTCAATTCATAACTCAATGAAAACATGACGATTATCGTGAATAAAATCGTTAAAGGTTCGCGGACAATCAATTCTAGAATCGATAAAAATGAATGTTGAATTTCCAACACATCAGAAGTCATTCGAGAAATCATATCGCCTTTTCTTTTCTCGGAAAAATAAGAAAGTGGTAAATCCACTGATTTTTTATACATCACATTTCGGATATCTTTCAAAATACCATTTCGCAAAAATGTGATAAAATACATTGCACAATAATTGAATAGATTTTTCAATAGAAATAATGAAATTATCCCGATAATCATCATATTGAGCGTATGCTGCACTCCGTTTGCTTCAGAAGTTGTCGTGATGTAATAATTCATATAATCCATCGCATATTGCTTGAGCTCAAAAAGACCTTGGTATGTTGGTTTTTCATATATTTTTTGCTCATCGCCAAACATTACTGTGAGCATCGGAATCAACGCCACAAACGACAACGCACTAAACAAAGCATACAATATGTTGAAAAATATGTTCAAATACATATATTTGCTATATGGCTTAGCAAAACGGAATATTTTTTTAAAGTATTGACTAATCATTTTTTTATTGTTTATAAAATCATCAAAACATATCGCAATCCGATACCGACAACTACGGCAACAGCAAAGCTAATCAATGTTCCGGATAACACATATTCTGTGAGTTTTCTGTCTTTTGCATTGGTTAAATCTCCAAAACGAAAAATGGATTTTGCCGCAAGCAGATAACCAATTCCTTCCAGAAAATTAATATTAATAAATAATACAACAAGTAATCTTTCGATAATCCCTATGATATTTCCTGCATTTTGGAGCGATTCTTCTTTCTTTGTTTTTTCTCGGAATGATTCGTTCCATTTCTGAAAAAACAGTTTCATCGCTATGGAAGTAACAGAAGTAATCAATAACAAAGCAATCATGTAAACCAACAATCGCTCAATAGAAATAACCGGCAAAAATGCTAATGAAATTCTTGAAAAATGTAAAATAACTATTCCTATTACAACAGAAATATGTAATAATTGATCTGCTAAAAATAATCCTAATTGATTAAAACGACTTGTACGCTCCAAATATACTTTGCCTAAATCAATCAAAAAATGAGATATCGAAATCAGTATAATATACCCAAAAACCGATGATAATTCTGTAGCAAAAAATAACATCAAAAGCAAAAAATGAACGCCAATATGTTTATACAAACACTTGGATTTATAGCCTTTTTTACTTCGGTCTTCCACCCATTTTTTAGGTTGAAAAACAAAGTCTCCCAGCAGATGAGCCAATAATATTTTAAGAATAAATAGCTGCATCGTTATTAATAATTTGCTGACATAATTCAACCATTTTGAATACTTCTTCAAAACCAGATTTATTCAATTCTCGACTAATTTGGCTTTGTTTTTTATTCATTTTTTGTGCTAACTCTGTCTGTGTTAAATCAGGAAAATCCAACGCTAAGCGAATAGTTTTAGAGATATTTACATTCCATTTATCCACAATAAACATCAATACATCAAAAATTAAATTGAGTTGCTGATTTATTTTTATTGAACGAGTCTTTATCCTCAAAGTCTTTTTTCTTAAGGCTTCAAAGGCTTCTCCCGAATAGATGAATGCTTCTCCGTTGGATTCTTTTATCGTGTCTCCTACGAAATTTTTCTCTCCAATTCCAATGCCGATTCTTACATCCAACATTCCAATTGTTTTAATCACTGTTTTTAAATAAAGTGATGTTTTAATCACATTTTCAACAGATACTTCCAACTGAAAACTATCTCCTCTGAAAATTTCCCAATCTTTTTCTTTACTACCAAATTTACTCAATACCGATTCCAAAACAGGTAGCCATTGTTCAACAGCTACTGTTCTTGATTTGATAATATCTCCGGTTATAATTGCAATCATCATTACTTAGTAAAACACAAATATAGTAAATTTCGGTTATAAAATAAAATATATCACAAATAAGTTATAATTTTAATTATAACAATATTCAGTTATAATAATTTCATATCCTCAATAATCCTTCGGATTTTTTCGTCTAAATATTGCTCGGTTTCTTTGACTTTTTCAATACTTTCCAAAGGCTCGCTTACACTAAAATAGAATTTGATTTTAGGTTCTGTTCCACTTGGTCTTGCACAAATTTTACTTCCGTCTTCCAAATAGTAAATCAACACATTCGACTTCGGAATCGAAATCGGGTAATCACCTCCGTTCATCAAATCTTTGGCAACAGACGTTTGGTAATCTTCAATCATTACCACTCTTTGTTCAGCGATTTCCAAAAGCGGATTTTCTCGCAAATCAATCATCATTTGTTTAATTTCGTTGGCACCTTCAATGCCTTTTTTGGTTATCGAAATCAGCTGTTCTTTATAAAAACCATAATCTACATAAAGATGGAGCAATTCTCTATACAGCGAGCTTCCAGCCTCTTTTGCCTGCGCAGCGATTTCACAAACCAACAATGTGGCTCCGACCGCATCTTTGTCGCGAACCGCGTCGCCAACCATAAAACCAAAACTTTCTTCGCCACCGCCAATAAATTGCTGATTTGGAAAATCTTTGATGAATTTGGCAATCCATTTGAAACCGGTCAATCCAACCTTACATTCAACGCCGTAATTTTCCGCCAAGTCAAGCATCATCGGCGTGGAAACAATGGTTGAACCGATAAATTCTTTTCCGGTAATTTTTCCTGCTCTTTTCCATTGTTCCAACAAAAATGCTGTCATAATCACCATGGTTTGATTTCCGTTGAGCAAAACCATTTTTCCGTTCAAATCACGAACTGCCACGCCCAATCTGTCCGAATCCGGGTCGGTTCCAATAACAATATCTGCTTGTAATGATTCTGCTAATTCCATCGCCATGGTTAAAGCCTCTGGCTCTTCTGGATTTGGCGATTTCACAGTTGGAAAATCTCCATTTGGTTCGGCTTGTTCTTTTACAATATGCACATCGGCATAACCCGCTTTTTCCAAAACAGTCGGAATGAGTTTTATCGAGGTTCCGTGCAATGACGTGAAAACGATTTTTAGTTTTTTCTTTGCACTATCTGGTGTTGAAAAACTACAATTTTCGATTGTTGATTTCACAAACGCATTATCAATTTCTGTGTCTATATATTCGATAAGATTTTCGTCGGCATCGAATTTAATTTCGTCATACGAAAGGCTTTCAATCACTTTGATAATTTCTCCGTCTTGCGGTGGCACAAGTTGTCCGCCATCATTCCAATACACTTTGTATCCATTGTATTCTGGTGGATTGTGCGATGCCGTCAAAACAATTCCGGCATGACAATTCAAATATTTTACCGCAAATGACAACTCCGGTGTTGGGCGTAAATCGGTAAACAGAAAAACTTTGATTCCGTTGGCAGAAAAAACATCAGCAACCACTTTTGCCAAAGTATTGCTATTGTGTCGGCAATCATAGGCAATGGCTACTTTTATTTCTTCATTCGGAAAGTTTTTTTTCAAATAATTAGAAAGCCCTTGTGTGTTTTTTCCGAGCGTATATTTGTTAATTCGGTTTGTTCCAACACCCATAACTCCTCTCATTCCTCCTGTACCGAACTCTAAATCTTTGTAAAAAGCATCTTCCAAACCAACCACATCTGTAGTCATTAAATGTTCTACTTTTTGGCATGTTTCTTCATCAAAAGGAAGTTGCATCCATTGATTGACTTTGTCTAATATATTTTGTGATATTTTCATATTTGTTTTAATTTGTGACATTATAACGTTGTGACATTGTTACCAAGTAACTCCGTTACAACGTTACTTGTTTACTTCGTCACTTGTTCACTTTGTTTTTATTGAATTTATCAGCTTTAATAGCATGCGTCTAATATAAATATTCTTTTCTTGTAATTCTTTTATTTCAACAATATATCCTAACCGTTTGCTTATCTCTATTTGAGTTTCAATCTCTGATATTGAACCCAACGCAACATATAAAAAATGAACAAACTCTTTTTGAGATTGTCTCGCAGCTCCTTCCGCAATATTTGAAACAACCGATACAGCAGCTCTTCTTAACTGACTTATCAATCCAAATTTTTCACTTTCAGGAAAAACGGTTGTCGCTTTGTAAATTAGTTCTACATAGCTCAACGATTCTTGATAAACAATTAAATCTTTATGGCTTTTCATTTTATATTTTTCATTACGCTACAACTTCGTTACAACGTTACTTGTTTACTTCGTTACAATGTTACTCGTTCACTCCGTCACTAATTCACTCTATTATTTCTGAAACTTTATAACGTTTACTTTTTTTATTTCTGTTGAGAATCTCGGCAATAAATCCAGCTAAAAATAATTGCGTTCCGATAATCATGGTGGTCAACGCGATATAAAACCAAGGGTTGTCTGTAACCAAAATAGTTGGTTGATGGGTGTATAATTTATACAATTTTAATCCGCCAATGTATAACGCCGAACAAAATCCTATAAAAAACATCACCACGCCCCAAAAGCCGAAAAAATGCATCGGACGTTTGCTGAATTTAGTTAGAAACCACAAGGTTATCAAATCGAGAAATCCGTTGATAAAACGATTTACGCCAAACTTAGATTGCCCATATTTGCGTGCTTGATGTTGCACAACTTTTTCTGTAATTTGTGTAAATCCTTCGTTTTTTGCCAACACTGGAATATAGCGGTGCATTTCGCCATACACATCTATTGACTTAACGACTTTTTGTTTGTAAGCTTTGAGTCCACAATTGAAATCGTGCAATTTGAGTCCGGAGGTTTTTCGTGCTGCCCAATTGAATAATTTTGATGGCAAATTTTTAAACAAAACTGAATCGTAACGTTTCTTTTTCCAGCCCGAAACCAAATCGTAATGCTGGTTGATAATCATATCGTAAAGAGCTGGAATTTCATCCGGACTGTCTTGTAAATCAGCATCCATCGTAATGATTACTTTGCCTTCAGCACTTTTAAATCCGACATTGAGTGCTTGTGATTTACCATAATTTTTCGCAAATCGAATTCCTTTAACTTCTGTAAACTCTCTATGAAGATTTTCAATAACCTGCCAAGAATCATCAGTGCTACCGTCATCGATAAAAATAATTTCGTATGAATAGCCGTTTGTTTGCATCACTTGGGCAATCCAACTGTGCAATTCTGGCAACGATTCTGATTCGTTGAGCAAAGGGATAACGATAGATATATCCATATTATTCGGATAGATTTTCATCTTTTTGAACCATGCTTGTCATCATTTCTGAGCGATTTCTAAACAACAAAGCAGCTAAAAATCCTGGTACACAAAGCATTAATATGCGTGTTCCGGCGGACATCAACATTTGTCCAATACTATATGGGTTGGCTTCTTGAACCATCTGCAAAGATTGTTTTGCTTGCTCTGGCGATAATTCAAAGTTTATTGCTTGTTGTTTGGTAAGTTCAATCATAGCCAAATGGATTTGATTTCCGGTTTCGGTATCTATCAATCCGTAAAGCAAATACAAAAACAATGTACTTACTAAAACACCGATAACGATAGTGAGGAAATAAGGAATGAATGCATCTTTGAAAGTAATCAAACCGCCTAATCTTTTCTTGGTCAAATAAGAAGCCGTGAAACCAAAAATGATACAAAAGAAAATCAATATAAAACCTGTAATGGTCGATGTCATGTAGGTATAATCAGCTACATAAACAAATAAGTAAAACAGTATCAATATAATAGCCAACGTACAACCAAGTTGTAGTCCTGTTTTTTTAACGCGTGTATCCATTTTGCAAAAGCATTAATATTGTCAATTGGCTAAATTACTAAAATTCGTGTTTTTAGCGATGTTTTTAATCATTTATTAATGCCTTGTGCTTTTTTATTCAACAATACGTTTGATTACACGAAGTTTATGCGTGTGTCGTCCGGTATCAACGTTTAATATACCAAGATGGTCGATGCGGTCGATGCGTACTTTGCCGTGTGCATGAATGATGTAATTGTCTTTCATCATAATTCCGACATGGATAATTTTGCCTTCATCGTTGTCAAAAAACGCCAAATCGCCTGGCTCACTTTCTTCGATAAAGCTCAAGTTTTCACCCAATCCTGCTTGTTGATATGCGTCTCTCGGAATTTGGTAACCGTTCAATTTATATACCATTTGCGAAAATCCTGAACAATCGATTCCAAACGGTGTTTTTCCGCCCCATAAATAAGGAGCATTCAAATACATAAAAGCGGTATTAATCAAATTTTCTTTGGGTTGTTTTCCGCTGAGGATATTTCCTTCGAAAATATAATTATCCTTATTCACTTCCGGAACAGACAAAAAAGTTAATTCTGCCCCAATCGGAATAGTTGTCAGCAAATGAGCATCATTAGTAAGATGTTCAATCAAATCGCCATTAATCAATTGATTTCTGTTTTGTATCGCCACAAAATGGTCTTTTTCAATACCATTTATCTGTTTACTATCTAACCAGCCTTCGTACAAATCGTTTTGTAAAACCACTTTGCTCCAAGCTCCTTTTACTTCGGTTATTTTCATCGTTTCGCCAAAAAGCACTTGCGAAACCATTTCGCTACGGTCGGTCGGCTCGGCTCTCAATGGCACAATAGACAGATTACAGATTGCGTACATTTTATAAAGAAAATATATAGAAAAAGAGAGAAGAGTCACGAAATTCATTCGCCCCTCTTTTCTCTTTACTTTTTTTGGATTAAGCTTTTTCGATTACAATAGCAGATGCTCCACCGCCGCCATTACAGATAGCTGCTGCACCTAATTTTGCATTATTTTGTTCCAATACATTGATTAATGTTACTACAATTCTGGCTCCGGAACATCCAAGTGGGTGCCCGAGAGAAACTGCTCCTCCGTTTACATTAACTTTGTCTGCCGATAGGTTTAATATTTTAGCATTTGCCAATCCTACCACCGAGAATGCTTCGTTAAATTCAAAGAAATCTACTTCTTCTATTTTCACGTTAGCTTTGTCTAATGCTTTAGGCAATGCTTTCGCTGGTGCTGTTGTAAACCACTGCGGTTCTTGAGCTGCATCTGCATAACCTTTGATATATGCTAAAGGTTTCAAGCCTAATTCTTGTGCTTTTTCTTCACTCATCATCACTACAGCCGCTGCACCGTCATTGATGGTAGAAGCATTGGCAGCGGTAACCGTACCGTCTTTCGTAAATGCTGGTCGTAATTCCGGAACTTTTTCCAATTTGATATTGGTAAATTCCTCATCTTTATTTACCACAACAGGCTCGCCTCTTCTTTGTGGAACTTCTACAGGAACAACTTCATTATTGAATTTTCCTGCTTCCCAAGCTTTTGCCGAACGATTATAAGATTCTACTGCAAAAGCGTCTTGTTCTTCACGGCTGATTTTGTATTCGCTGGCGCATAAATCTGCACAAACGCCCATGGCATTGTTATCGTAAGCATCGGTCAAACCGTCTTTTTGCATACCATCAACAAAAGTTACAGGTCCGAATTTAGAACCGTTTCTCAAATGAGCATAATGCGGAATTAAACTCATATTTTCCATTCCGCCAGCAACGATGATTTCAGCATCTCCACATTGTATTGATTGAGCTGCCTGCATAATAGCTTTCATCCCAGAAGCACATACTTTGTTTACGGTTGTTGCAGGAACTTCTTGCGACAATCCGGCAAACAACGCTGCCTGACGTGCAGGAGCTTGACCATTCCCTGCCTGTACCACATTACCCATAATTACCTCATCGACCAATTCTGGTTTAAGGTTTATTTTTCCCAAGGCTCCTTTTATAGCAACAGCACCCAGTTTTGGTGCAGGAACAGTGGATAGTGCTCCCATAAAACTCCCGATCGGGGTTCTTGCTGCAGAAACTATAACTACTCTTTTACTCATAATGTACAAATTTATTTAAGTTGCGAATTTAATCAAATATGACTCAAAAACCAACAAATTAACCATTAGATTCTTCATCACATTTATTTCGGTTATTTTTATCGCACTGATTTATAATCGATTCTAAAAAACACTCAAAAATACCTTTCAAAATATTTGCATCAATATAAAACTTGTTATACATTTGCCACCGCTTTGATGTTCTTATAGCATACGAAGACAAAGGAGAGGTGCCGGAGTGGTAACGGAGCAGATTGCTAATCTGTCGACGGGTAACCGTCGCCAGGGTTCGAGTCCCTGTCTCTCCGCATTTTTCGGGGTGTAGCGTAGCCCGGTCATCGCGCCTGGTTTGGGACCAGGAGGTCGCAGGTTCGAATCCTGCCACCCCGACAACATTTATACTAAATGATGTCATAAACCCGCAAATCCATAGAATTTGCGGGTTTTTTGTTTTTATTTCATAGCAAAATAAACCATCAAATATCAATATATCTGTGAGCGATTGAGTGAGTAAATTTTATGTTTTAAATTTACTCACAGAAAAGCTTGTAAGTAATACCATCAATCACATCACTTACATCAACAATTTCGCTTTCTACAACAACTCTTACTTTACCACACAAAAAAACTCCCCATTATTAGGGGAGTTTGGTGGTTTATTTTAAATCCTTTATATATTTATTATAGAATTCTTGGGTTATGTATCCAGGAAACATAATTCTCATTCTATACTTATTATTCCATAAATCTTCACGATACAAATTGAAATAAAATACTTCTCTCATTGTATTTATATTTCCTCCACTTTTTAAATACTTATTTAACTCGTACATATTATTCCAACATACATTAAATGAGGTTTGATTTTCTAATATGTAATTTCGGATTTTTTTCTTATCCCTTTTTGTTAATAAGTCATCATAAGTGCTAAACTCAACATCTATAATCGTCCCTACTATATCAAATGTTACAGATATTTTAGACCCTCTATATTGAAATACATTTACATCTATATCTATAAAATCTTTTTTATATCCTTTTTTAATAATTTTTTTTAATCTTTTTTCTCCCAAAGAATCTTCCATAGCATTCAACAAAAGTACTGAATTTTCATTATGGCACTCCTCATCAAATCTTATGATGAGCTGCTGAGAAAACATACTTAAATGAGAAATAAACACAAATAAAACAAAATACTTTTTCATAATCATTTTATTTTTCATCTAATCTGTTAATAAAATTTTGTAGATTTTTTGGTGCTGTTTTAGTTTCTACTTTATAACTCTCATAAAAATCATCATCTTTATGCATAATTCTATTAAATCCTGAAAAATTATTAGCCTCTCTAATGTAATTTTCCGTTGATTCTTCTCCAAAAAACACATTTCTGAGTTGATTCATAAATTTATTCCCTCCTCTTTTTAGATTGAATCCTTCAAAAGCCGATTTTAACTTATTACTCCATTCGTCTGGAATAGATTGTTCTAAATTATAATCATCAGCCGAAATCATTGTAAAAGCTTTTGCTTCAAACTCCCAATTAAGTTCAGAATCATCTCCTCCACTGTCATATTGGAACAGATGGAAAAACTCCTCGTTCATTGCGTAATCTGCATAAAATAGACTTTCTGACTCAAATTTCATTACAATATCTCCATTAGCTTCTTTTCTCACACTACCCGCTTTTTTATTAGGATCTACTTCTATAAAGTAGTTCTTTGGAGACGCATCCAACATATTATACAACTCTCTAAACATAAAGCTTTTTTTACTCATTTCCTTGACCCCCTTTGTTAAATGCTTTAAGTTGTTCAGGGTCCATTCCTCTTGGCACAATCTTTTCAGGAGCCATACCAGTTGGATCAACCAACATTACAGGATTATTCATCGTATAAACATAACCACCATAGTTAGGATAATCCTCCGCCAACGGATCTACACTTACAAAGATACTAATTCTTGGATCATAATACCGTGCGCCATAATAATACATTCCGGTTTCTCTGTCCATTTCCTTACCGTTAAACTTATATGGGTTGTCGTAACTACTCATATTTTGTGTAGGGTATGGGTCTTTGTAATACTTACTTTGGTTGTGTTCGGTCATTAACTCACCAAATGGTAAATATTCATAGTAATGGCTTGGTCTTCCAAAGTTGTCGGTAATATACGAAGAACTTCCCAAATGGTCGCTATGGTACCATCTTCGTTGTTTTTGTTCCTACTGTTTATCCGTAGTTCAACTCCTCCTTTTTCAATGTGCGTCTGTAATGTGGTCTAACTTTTGGTTATTTCCACTTGTTTTTTTACTGTTTTTGTTCTTCTGTTTTTTTATATTCTTTTTCCAAAAGAATCAAAATCCCTTTCGGAGAACTTCGTTCTCTGCTTGTTATTTTTTTATTGTTGTTTTACTTTGGTTGTACTTTGTTTTTTATTCAAAACGTATATTGTTTCTCTTTTGGTTTTTTATTGTGTTGTACCAAAAGTATAAATGTACTACTTATGTATTTGTATCCAAACTTTTATTACTTATTTGTTTTAACTGTGGTCGACTACTTGTTTTTGGGGTAATGTTACATTTTGTAATCAACCGCATTATGGCAACTGTTAAATTTATTCTTTCAAAATCACATCATCAACGTAAAGTGGGTAGTAACTCTTCAATGGTTATGTTACGTTATACCCACGATAAACACAGTGTGTTGTTTTATACCCATAAAAATATTGAGGACAACCATTGGGATAAAATCAATCAATGTAGTAAAAAGTGTTATCCTTCTCATTTGTCTTTTAATACGTATTTACGTACGTTTAAACAAAAGGTTGACGACATTGTAAACCTTTGTTTTATCAATAGTCAAAATCCTACTAACCTGAGTTCGATTAATCAGAATATTGCTAACTGATTTGTTTTTAGTTCATTATATTGTATTGAAGGTTTTTTAGGAAAAAATGAATAAGCAATTAGCCCCGAAATAAGGTTTGTAAAAAAGTTTCCTATAGATCTATG
>DATGOD010000037.1:0-13995 GCA_035306305.1 Flavobacterium sp. | reverse complement strand
AAACGACAGGAGATTAACGAACACATCTTTGGCACCATCAAACGAAAATGGGGCTATAATTACACCGATTTAGTGGGATTAGAAAAAGTAAACGGAGAACACAGTTTAATTATGCTGGTTTACAACATCAAACGAAGTATCAACATCCTTGGTGTACCCAATTTAATTGCCAAACTCCAAGCTTGGAACCCACCTTACAAGAGAAAGGCTTGGCTTTTTATAAAAACGACCTATTTAAAGCGGTTTTTAGCCCAAATTAGTTTTGGCGCTAACCAAAACAAATCAAAATTTAGACTGGCTTAAAACAAGGATATCGCTTTGTGAAAATTGATGATTGGGAAGAAAAAAGGTTTTTTTTCACAGCCTGACGGCTCGGGGCTTCACGCAGGTTTCTCGCTTGCGTGAAACCCAAGTTCGAGGACAGTCCCGAAGGGCTGTGCTTGACGTGTGAAGCCCCGAGCCGTAGCGAGGGAAGCCCGAAGGGATTTCCTCGCTACGGTCAAGTGTATGAGCAGTAGCGGCTTCTATGCACTTTCTGTTCAGTTAAGCACAAAGATAGCTAAAAGGTCATAATCTTTGGGTTTGGCACTTTTCCCGCTATTGCTTATACACAATGTTGGCAGTAGTTATTGTTTAATTTTCTGATGGTACAATCCAAAATTTTCAAGTTCATTAAATACAGATTTCAATCCATTTGCGTGTTCTGTGAGTCCATATTCAACCGTTGGCGGAATAGTCGGAAAAACTTCCCTCTCTATGAGGTGATTGAACTCCAATTCTTTCAGTCTGGTCGAAAGAATATTTGGCGAAATTCCGGTGATTTCTCGTTCCAATTCCTTAAATCTTTTCGGGCTTTTTTTGACCAAAGCATATATGATTGGCAATGTCCATTTTTTGGATAATAAATCTATTGAATAATCAATAGGGCAAATTTTAACATTTTTTTTCACGCTATATCTTGTTGATAATAAGCAAAACTACATAAAAAGTAACTAATACACAAAAATATAACTACTTGTAAAAGTGAAGTAATGTGTTTTTCTTTGCTTAAAAATTTAATTCGATGAATAAATCACTTTTGCTGTTATTAATGACATTAACTGCGGGTTGCACAACTTATAAATCAAAAAAAATGGAACATACTATCTCTACTGAAGAGCTAAAGAATACACGGGAATTTTTTAATGGACTGGGAAGAGTTTACAAACCTGATGATGAAGTAAAACAAATCAAAGACACTATTTCTGGAATTGTAAGCTATACGTTTATTCCTCCGAATGCGAACAACAATAGGTTACTATTGTATGCTCACGGTGGCTCTTTTTCCCTTGGCGGAATAGAGTCCCATATGGCTATGATGACCCATTTGGCAAAAGCTACACAAACGAAGATAATCTTTGTGGAATATGGTTTAGCTCCCGAAAACCCCTTTCCTAAGGGGGTAAATGATTTCTTTGCGGTTTATAAGTCGGTTATGGGCAATATGAGAGGAAAGAAAGTATTTTTAGGTGGTGATAGTGCTGGTGGTGGCATTGTAATATCTACCATAGCTAGAATGCAGGACGATAAAATCCAGATGCCTGACGGTATAATCCTTATTTCACCTTGGTTAGACCTTTCTTGTAATTCAGAAACCTATACACTGAACAAAGAAAGAGACTCCATTTTGAATAAAGAGGAACTGCTAAAATATGCCAATTTATACATTGGCAATTCTAATCTAAAAAGTGCAAGTCCATCTAATGAATCTTTTAGAAGTTTTCCGCCAAATTTGGTTGCTGTTGGAAAGGATGAAGTGTTATTACAGGATAGCAGGGATTTTAACGGAAAAGTAAAGATTGTCCAACACAAATCTTCTTTGTTGGAATTTGAAAGTGTAACCCACGTATGGCCTTTAACCGATATTAACTCAGAGCCAACAAATAGGCTATTTCTGGAAATAACCAATTTCTTAAATAATGAAACTAACTGAAAGTCAGTCAAAGTTTTGTTTTAATCTAACTGTATCAGTCGTTATGTCCATTTTTATGAGTTTCGGTATGATGTACAAATTATAAATAATGCTACTTCAATTTACACCCAATTAATAGGATAAGTAGGATAAGTAACTTTTGCCAAAAAGATTTTTTTGTATTTCGCAGAAATATAAAAAATGATTTATCGGGCAGTATCGGTGCAAAATGGTAAACCGCAGGTTTCCATTTGCACCGAATAGTATTGTTATGGCTTATTTTTTATCGCAGATAAAAAATGAAAAATCTTTTTGTTCAAAAAAGGTTATCTTACTTATCCACTCCAACGAATGAAAAAAGGTGCAAAATGCACCTTTTAGAAATTCAGAACGGTAAGCCTGTTTGCTCTGGTGGTTTGGGCGGTTCGGGTGGTGGTTCTTTTTCTTTGTTTTGATTATCCACTTCTTCCCAAGTCAATTCCCTTACTGCATACACATAACCGTTCTTTTTTGATAAACGCAAATAACCGTGTTTCTTCAATGCTTTGCCTAATTTCATTACTGTACCGTCCGTAATATTCAACTTTGCTTTTTCGGCTAATTTGGCTGCTATCTGTGTGGTGTTTATGAAGTTGTTGGCAGTTTCCCTGTCGGCTATTTCAAACCACGTTAATAATAATTCTTCTTCGGGGCTTCTGATTTGGTATTGTTCATTGTTCAGGTTGATTTCTTTTATTTCTTCCTGATTGAACCAAAAACGGAAACCATTTTTATACAATTCGATTACCTGTGCATACACCATATTGATGTCGATGTTATGGGTATATTCAATGTGTAAAAATGAAATAGCCCCGAAAAAATCGAGGCTAAATTTTAATTGTTTTGATAATACTAATCCCTTTTCAAAATTTCTCTTACTTCTATACTTCCACCTACTTGGTCAAAAATTGGATTGGCTTTGGCGATTTCTACCGCTTCATCAATGGTATTGGCTTTTATTACAACGTAACCGCTAACAAATTCTTTGATTTCGGTGTGGAATCCGTCTGTTACTTCGTTGTTAGACTTTATGGTTTTTGCACTTCCTGCAAATGGCAAAAGTGTGTTGCCTTTGTCCACCAATTTGTCTTGTGAAGCAATACCTGTCAACCAATTCATACGTTCCTGCATTTGTTCAGGTGTTGGTCTGAAATCGGAAACGTCTTTTAATCTGAAAATTAATGCAAATTCTTTCATTGTGTATAAAATTTAATTGTCTCTTATAGGACAATTCCAAATAGCTGAACGTGACAGAAAGTAGAGAAGTTTTCAGATTTTCATCAATTTATCCGGGTCAACGACAGAAAAGATACTCGTGATTTTTCCATTTGGGCTTAATTCAAATATTTGACAATTTATCAACGTTGTACCTCTGTAAAATAGTAATGCAGATTGATGATTGATTTCTTCGATTTTTATTTCAAGGTCTTTTTGATGATTTTCATAAACGTAGGTCATCAATTTAATTGTATTCTCAATTCCTGAAGTCAGTTCAGCAATAGCCTGTAATTTATTTCCTGCGTCTGCCAAAACTTGTACTTCTTCAGATAGCATTTGTTCCAAAGTTTTTACATCGCCTTTGCGGATTGCATTCACATATTTTTCTAAATATTTTCGGTCTTTTGCAGACGAAGTTGTGATTTCGGGTTTCCGTAATTTCAGTTTTTTTTTGGCTCTTGTGAGTAGTTGTCGGGAATTTTCTACGGAAATTTCTAATATTTTGGCAATTTCATCGTGTTCGTAATCAAACGCTTCTTTCAACAAAAAAACGGCTCTTTCTTTGGTATTCAAGGTGTCGAGCAAAACCAACATTGAATAGTTAAGTATTTGGTCTAACTCAATTTTACTTTCACCTTGATTGGTAACGATTGGTTCGGGCAATGTTATTTTTTGTTGCCTTTCTCTATTGTTTTTCTTTTTTAGGTTTATGGATTGGTTGATGACCGATTTTATCAGATACGCATTTTGATTGGAAATTGAACTGACCTCTTTTTCATTGAATTTTATCAAAACGTCCTGAATTACGTCTTGGCAATCGTCAATATTTCCCAATATGTTGTAGGCATAAGGAAATAATTTTTTGCTCAATGTGTTTAAATCGTCCATTTTTTGATTTTAGAGTTAGACAATTTCAAAGGTAATAATGTGACAGATATTGAGAAAACTTACACAATTTTATATCGTTCGCTATTGCGTGCGGGATAGAAGCGGCATCCTTTTGTGGAGCTTTAGCTCCACAAAAGATATAGCGGATAGCCCGACCCGCTTGCATTTTTTGCGTTGGCTGTTGAGCGTTGGCAAAAATGCAAAGGGACACGCCCAAATAATTCGTATCTTTCTTAGGTTCGTTTTTGGCATTGATACGTTTTACGAGTTCGTCCAACCTTGCTACCAATTCTGTGTATTGGTCTTTGCTTAAAATAATTGCTTCCATTTTCTTAAAATTTTATGTTTATGGAAGCAAAGGACAGCAATGTAAAAAAGTCCGAAAGTTCCGAAATAGTCTATCGGAACTAAAAAATTTTAGAGTAATTTGTCTATATCTATTCTTTTGTGGGGTTTGGGGCGTTTATCTGACTTTGACGGTGTAAGCATTGTTTTGACTGTTTCGGGACTTAATTCCCTGCCGTCTTTATCTGTGAATGAATTTACTATGACTGCAACAAAATCATTTATATTGCCGTCAATGATAGGTTTCCCATTTACAAATAATTCCCTGTGCAACTGATAAAATATATCTACCAACTGATTTATATTACAGTTGATTTTTAGCTTGTTAAATGGAATGCCGTTTGTATTCTTCTGCATCTGCTGTTTAGAAAATTCATCAGTTAAACGGATTAAATGCTGTATCTGGTCTATTTCCTTTTGGCATTGGTCGGAATAGTCGGGTAATTTCGGGTTAATAAAATCTATACTTGCCTGTTCGTAATCAAACTTTTCTTTGGTCAAAAACATTATCTTATCTGTATAATCTCCCATACGGTTTACCTTACTTTTTACTTCCCTAAATGAAAAATACCGTTCCTCGCATTCGGCATTGATATATTGCATTGGTGGTTTGGTATTGGTGTGCCGTTTTCTTAATACTTCTAATTCTTTGCGTTTGCTTTCTATAATGGTATAGCATTTCATCATCCGTCCACGCTTGGTGGTATTGACAAATAATTCTTCATTTTCAGCAATCAGTTTTTCAAATTTATTCAGCCACTTAATTGGGTCTGTTATTAGGGTGTAATGGTGTGTAAAGAAGTCGGGTAATTGAGCATAAGGGACGGTAAAGAGTTTGTTTATCAATGCTTGGCAATAGGCGGTGTTGTCTGTAACTTCTTCCTGTAATATATCAAACAAAGCATTTTCCGACTGCTCTTTTGTAATACTCGTTTGTTCTGTAAACTGTACTGTCTGCTTTATTTGATGCCTTTTGTTCATAGCTGTATGTCTTATTCGTTCATTGTCCAAATTGTTTGTTTTAACCCTGATTTACTGCATCATCCTTAACTCGTCTTTTTGTAATTCCAAATCGCTAAACCATTTAATAAAACGGCAAAACCAATCATAACAGCGAAATGATATTGGATGTCGGTAAAACCGCTTCCTTTTAAAATTATCATTCGTACTACCTCAATAAAATACGTTACAGGAATGCTCTTTGCGATGTAATAAGCCCAAGTCGGCATACTGTCGACAGAGGTAAACAAACCGCCCATCAGCATAAAAATCATAATGAAAAAGAAAGCGATTGACATTGCTTGTTGTTGTGTTTCATATGGGTAGAAATCGCTATGCGATTCCAAGTATTAATTTCGCTTATTTGTATGATGATTTGTGCTATTTCGTTATCGCTAAAATGTTCCTTTGCTTTTTGGAAAGTGCCATCCGTAAGCCCTTTATTACTGATGTTGGTAACTTCATCAGTAACAGCTAACAAAGCTCTCTCATCTTCGGAAAATAAAGGAGACTCCCACCAAGCTGATAATGCAAAGATCCTATTTTGAGTTTCCCCAATTTTTAGAGCTTCGGCAGTATGCATTTCTATACAGTACGCACAACCATTGATTTGAGAAGCCCTTATTTTAATCAATTGTCTTAATTTTTTAGATAATGATGTGTTGTCTAGATATTTTGAGAGCCCAAAAATGGCCTTGTAGGCATTAGGCTCTAACTCCTGAATATTGATTCTCTGTTTCATAATTTACTTTTTTAAATAGTTGTCCAAACTGCAATAGTAGGTTTCCGTGTTCCCTAAAAGAAAGCAGGCTCCGGCACCGATCCATACCGAATAGGTGAAGGTTGATTTAATCCCAAAAGCCACGGTCATTGTTACAGCAAACAAAACAAGTAATAACCCTGATAATTTGGCTGTAATCTTGGTTTTGTAACCTATTAAAAGTAAAACTGCAAAAACAACCTCTAAAAGTGTGGCTAGAATAGCCAATGGCTCTTTTAACAGGTCTGGAGCAAAAAAATTAAGTTGATTGGAATAGGCCAAGAAGTTTTCCCAGTTGCCCCAAGAAGCATATTTGCTGCCAGGCTCCCCCCATAAACCTATACGATCTGCCACGGCTGATAAGAAAGCTGATGCGACCGCCAAACGGGTGAACAATTGTGCGTATATATTTCCCATATATTGATGTTTAGTACCACAAAATTATGGTTCTTTGGAATGCTAGAACTTAAACCAGTTTAAGAAACACCGAATAGATAATTTTATCTTTTTGTATCGGATGATGTCCATCCATTATTTATATATGGGAGATTGGCTTTATATATTCTTTTTTAGGATTATCATGTCTTTGAGCATAATGCCATTCTCATAAATCGGTTGATCATAATTTTTTAAAAAGAAGTTTCTTTTGATGGCATATTGGGCGTATCCATTTTTTTGATAAAAAGAAATTTGTCTCTTACCTGTATCGGCTGTTCCTACGATAATGGTTTTAAACTCCCCTTTCTTGGCAATCTCTTCAATTTTAGCCAAAAGAAAGGAGCCTATTCCACGGTTTTGCCATTGTGGTACAATCGCAATGTTCTTAATTTCAAGGTCACCTTCATTATCCCTCAAAAGACAAAATGCTCCTATAGCTTCCTGTTGAACGATTGCTAAATAAACATCTGAATCAAAAACATATTTATTTATTGCATCAACGGTTTCATCAGCAATTAACAGTATTTCATAAGGGTAATTGTCTTCTATCTTTTTTATGTTTATATTCATTTTTGATTTATGAGAATTTAATTAAGTTATACTTACTTCTTCTTTCTGATTTCACTCAAATACTCCGGTGTGAACCCTAAATAGGAAGCCAGCATATATTGGGGGACTCGTTGTACAAATTCAGGAAATTGAGAAGCAAAATGATGGTACAATTCTTCTCTGGAATAATCATAGAGGTATTTAATACGGAACTGAGAAGCTGCATAAGAAAATTGGAACATTATCCTATAATAACGCTCTAGTTTAGGTATTTGTTTGAAAAGGTTTTCGACCGCATTGACATCTAAAGCCAATATGGTGGATTTCTCAACCGCTTGGATAAAAAAAGGGGTTTCTTGTTGTTTAAGTAACGCCATATAATCGGCCAACCACCAATTTTCAATAGCAAATTGGGTTATTTGTTCGGTGCCGTTTTCTTTGATAAAATACATACGTAGGCAGCCTTGGCTTACGAAATAATTGTATTGGCAGATATCTCCGGCACGAGTTAGATATGCTTTTCTTTGTAATTTTTTTACTTCTACGATTTCGGTAAGCTCGTTGGCTTCATCATCAGTTATAGTTACATATTTTTTTATATGAGTGATTAAGTTTTTCATTTTACCTCGGCTCAATTTTTAATAAACTTACATTTTCTTATTCTCAATTTGAATTTATTATTTTGTTTTCCACCAAAACAGAAATACAATTAAACCTATGATAGCACCAAGGATACATACTCCATTCCACTCCCAATTGGCATAAACAAGCGTTGAGGCAATAGAACCAATCGCACTACAATAATTCTTCATTTTCTGAAATCAGTTTTTCAAATTTGTTCAGCCATTTTATCGGGTCTTCCACAAAATCGCAATGATGAGAAAAGAAATCGGGCAATTTGGCGTAAGGAAGTTTTAGTATTCTACTTATGAGTCCCTGGCAATAGGTATTATTATCTTTTACATCTTCTACCAAAATATCAAACAAGGTATCCGACTGCTCTTTTGCAACTGCGGTATGCTCTGTAAACTCTACTATCCGTTTTATTTGGTATTGACTATTCATAGGCTGTATGTCTTATTCGTTCATTCTCCTAATTGTTTTTTTTAACCCTGATTTACTGCATCATCCCTAACTTGTTTTCTTGTAATTCCAAATCGCCAAACCATTCAATAAAACGGCGAATCCAATCATAACAACGAAATGAAATTTGATGTCCGAAAAACTGCTTCCCTTTAAAATTATCATTCGTACTACCTCAATAAAATACGTTACAGGAATGCTCTTTGCGATGTAATAAGCCCAAGTCGGCATACTGTCGATAGGGGTAAACAGACCGCCCATCAGCATAAAAATCATAATGAAAAAGAAAGCGATTGACATTGCTTGCTGTTGTGTTTCGGCAAAGGTGGAAATGAGCAAGCTCATTCCTAATAAAGCAATCAGATAAATGGCTAAATAACCATATAACAAAAACAAACTGCCGACAGGAACAATGCCATAAACGAAACGTCCCACAACGAACAGTCCTATACTAAAAATAAACATTCCTATTACCCAAAACGGAATGAGCTTGCCCAAAATAAACTGATATTTTTTAATCGGTGTAACGTTGATTTGCTCTATTGTTCCGACTTCTTTTTCTTTTACAATGTTCAATGCAGACATATAAGAAGCGACCATTGTTACCAATACAACCAATATGCCCGGAACCATAAAAAAACGGTAGTTCAAAAATTTATTGAACCAATTGGTTGAAGTAACATTAATAACAGATGTAGTATTGAATTTATCGGGCTGTGACCATTGCAAGCGAATATCAGCATTGTATTCCGTAATAATCTGATTGAGGTATGCACCGCCCAAACCTGCCTTTACGCCATTGA
This sequence comes from Flavobacterium sp., assembly GCA_035306305.1. Lineage (GTDB taxonomy): Bacteria > Bacteroidota > Bacteroidia > Flavobacteriales > Flavobacteriaceae > Flavobacterium. The sequence continues at coordinate 4,922 of DATGOD010000037.1, read as the reverse complement.
TTGCATTAACGGCAACAAACAATTTTTCTGAATTTTCATGCACCAATTTTTTTTCAAAGCCCAGCGGAATTTCCAATATCAAATCGGATTTGTCTTTTTCTATTTGCTGAAATGCCTGATTAAATGATGTGCCGTAATCTGCCAACTGAAAATATCCCGAAGCGGTAATTTTTGAAATCAGTTGTTGGGAATAGGTAGAATGGTCGTGGTCAACGATTGAAATGTTGATGTTTTTCACTTCATAATCAGCTGCCAACGGAAGTATAAGCAACTGCACTATCGGCACGACAAAAATCAAGGGCAACAATGCTTTGTTACGAAAGATTTGTTTGAACTCTTTTCGCAATAAAAATTTTAGCGTTCTCATACCAATCTGTTTTTAAATGTTTTTAAACTGACAAACATCAAAAAGCAAGTTGTCCCGAACAGGATAAGCGTTTCTTTCCATATCGCTGAAAAGCCCAAACCTTTTATCATTATTGATTTTACAATGATGTAATACCATTTTGACGGAACAATATTGGTTATTATCTGCAACGGAACAGGCATATTTTCAATAGGGAACATAAAACCTGTAAACAGCATTGTTGGGACTAACATACCCATCATTGAAATAAGCATTGCCGATTGTTGTGATTGCGTATTATTAGAAATCAGCAAGCCTAATGACAAGGCACAAATGATAAGCAAAGTACTTTCGGCTATTAACAGCCAAAGACTTCCATTTATCGGCATTTCTAACAGGGTAACGCTTAATATAAGTATTACCGAAAGGTTGATAAGCGATAAAAAAAAGTAAGGAATGGCTTTTGAAATGATTACCAAAAAAGGACTAATGGGCGAAACCAATAAAATTTCCATTGTGCCTGTTTCTTTTTCCCGAACTATGGAAACGGCCGTCATCAGTACACACACTAATAAAAGTACCAACGCCATAATGCCTGGCACAAAGTTGGTTGCTCCTTTCAGTTCGGGATTGTACAACATTCTTATTTCGGAAAAAATGCGGAGCGGAATAGTATTGTTTTTCATCAATTCCTGCTGATAATCCATAATAATTGCCGTTGCGTAATTTGTCAATGTATTGGCGGTATTCGGGTCTGAAGCATCGGCAATTATTTGTACTTGTGCTTTATTCAGATGTAACAAATCCTTATTAAAGTTTGTCGGAAAAATAATTGCCAGTTTGATGTTTTCTTTTTTGAAAGCATTTTCAATTTCTGTGTGGCTCATTATTGTTTTTGTAATCTTAAACTGATTGCTTGCTTCCAATTTGTTGATGATTTGCTGTGTGGCTTCGTCTTTGGCATAGTCGCAAATCACAATTTTTGCGTTTTTTATTTCGTTGGTTACAGCAAAGCCAAATAACACTATCAGTGCAATCGGCAAACCGAAGAGCATTAACAGTGTTTTCTTATCACGGAAAACGTGATAAAATTCTTTTCTTACAAATGATAAAAATTGTTTCATTTTTAGTCTGATTTTCGTTTTGCACCTCTTGCCAATTCAAAAAATACTTCGTCCATTGTGTTTGCGGAAAATTGCTTTTTCAAATTGTCGGGTGTGTCTAATGCTTGTATTACTCCATCCACCATCATCGAAATTCGGTTGCAGTATTCAGCTTCGTCCATATAATGCGTGGTTACGAAAATAGTAATGCCTCTGCCTGATGCCTGATAAATCAAATCCCAAAACTGTCTGCGAACAATCGGGTCAACTCCTCCTGTGGGTTCGTCCAAAAAAACAATTTTAGGTTCGTGTATTACGGCTACCGAAAACGCCAATTTCTGTTTCCAACCCAACGGCAATGAAGCCACCAGCTTTTTTGCTTCACTCTGCAATCCCAATGTTTCAATCAGTTCGATGCTTTTTGCTTTAAGTTGCTTATCGGATAAGCCATAAATACCACCAAAGAATTGTATGTTTTCTATTACCGTTAAATCTTCGTACAGCGAAAATTTCTGGCTCATATAGCCGATGTTCTTTTTTATTTCTTCGGTCTGTTTGTAGATGTCAAATCCTGCAATAGTAGCATTGCCCGATGAGGGTTTGGAAAGTCCGCAAAGCATTTTCATTGCGGTTGTTTTGCCTGCACCATTTGCACCGAGAAAGCCGAAAATTTCGCCTGCATATACTTCAAAGGTTATTTCGTTTGTAGCGATGAAATCGCCAAAACGCTTGGTGAGCTTGTCTGTTTTTATTACTACTTCGCTTGTCATATCAATTCATCAGCTTTATAAAGCAATCTTCAATGGTTGGTGTGATGTGTTTGAGTTCAATATCTTGGAAATTGGCTTCCTGCAAGGTTTGTATCAGTTTTTTTTGTGAAAGCTCATTATCGTTTTGAAACGTAATGTGATGAAAGTCGCCAAATGAAAAACAGCTTTTTATCTGCGTGTTGTTTCGCAAAGCGTTTTGCAATCTGCCCATATCAGTTGCCTTTACTGCAAACAATTTTTCGGGAAACTGTCTTATGATTGCATCAGGTGTATCAATGGTCATTATACTGCCGTTTTGTATCAATGCGATGCGTTCGCAAAGGGTGGCTTCGTCCATATAAGGCGTGGAAACCAAAATGGTAATACCTTGTTGCTTTAAGCCTTTCAGCATTTCCCAAAACTCTTTTCTTGAAACTACATCTACGCCTGTGGTCGGCTCGTCTAAAAACAATACGGTAGGACGATGGATTAAGGCACAACACAAAGCCAATTTCTGTTTCATACCGCCCGACAATTTTCCTGCCCTGCGATTTTTAAACGGCTCTAACTGTACATAGATGTCCTTTACCAAATCGTAATTTTCGGCTACGGTGGTATTGAATACCGTTGCAAAAAAGTTGAGATTTTCCTCAACGGATAAATCCTGATACAATGAAAATTTGCCCGGCATATAGCCTACATTTTTACGAATGGCTTTGTAGTTTTTCACTACGTCAAAACCATTTATGGAAGCTGTGCCACTATCGGGAAGTAACAGCGTTGTAAGTATGCGGAAAATGCTTGTTTTTCCTGCTCCGTCTGCTCCAATCAAACCAAACAATTCGCCTTTGTTTACGGTAAAAGAAACATCGTTTACCGCCTTTACCTCGCCTTTATTGTAGGTCTTTACAATGTTATTTAATACCACATCTGCCATTGCTATTGAAATTTTATTTCGCCATACATACCTATTTTGTATGAGCCGTCATTTTTAACTTTAATTTTTACGGCATACACCATATTCGCCCGTTCATCTTTGGTCTGAATGGTTTTTGGTGTAAACTCGGCTTTGTCATTTATCCACGTTACAGTTCCCTCTGTTTCTTTGTAACCGCCTTTGCCGTTATCGGTAAGCACTTTTACTTTTTGGTTCAGTTTTACCTTTGTGAGTTGATTACTTGTGATGTAAGCCCTCAAAATGATGTTTGACAAATCGGCAATTTTGTAAAGTGGTTTTCCTATTGTGGTCATTTCGTTGGCTTCGGCATATTTGGCAAGTACCGTTCCGTTTGCAGGATTGATGATTTTACATTTTGCTAATTGGTCGTTTAGCTGTTCTACTTGCACCTGTAACGGCACAATGTCTTTACTCAAACCCTCGCTTGAAATGCTTAATGTGGATTGTTGTGCTTCTATCTGTTTTTTCAGCACTTCAATCTGTGCGTTGATGTCGTCCAACTGCTTGGGTGTAGCGGCATCACCTTTTACCAAATTGGCTACTCTTGTCCGTTCCTTTTCGGTAGTTTTTAGCTGTTCCTGCAAGGCTGATAGTTGAACGGGTATGTTAGGCTTTTTTCCCAAAATGGCTGTTACCTGCGCTTCCAACTGTTTTTTCTTCAAATACAACTGCAAGCTATCTATGTAGCCGATTTCCTGTCCTGCTTCTACTATTTGCCCCTCTTCAATGCTGAACTGCTTGATTGTTCCTGTGGCTTCCGATGAAATAATTGTTTCCTCTGCTTCAAAACTTCCCGAAGCGTCAAATGAAGCTTTGTTGTCGTTGCAAGCTGTAAGCAATGTTGCAACAGCTGTTGCCAATGTGATTATTCTTATTTTATACATCGTTCTACTTTTTTAGTGTTACTAATTTCCTGCTGTTGTTTGGGTGTTGTACTCTGTCATTAAAAGCTGTATTTCGTGTAAAATCAGATTTTGCTTTGCCTGGTCTTCCGCATTTACGGCAATGAGATAATCGTTTGTAGTTGCCGTACCATAAGTAAGTTGGTTCTGTGTGGTGTTTTTCACGCTTTCACGAAGTGTTACAATACTTTTGTCGGTTTCAATCAATTCCTGGATTTTGGTTATATCTGCATTTTGCTGTTTCAATGTAAGATTGGTATTGAATAAAAAAGTTTCTCTTTGTATATCAATCATACTTTGACTGTTAGCAATCATTTTCTTTTCGTTCTTATAAGTGTAGAAGCCCGTAATGTTCCAACTCAACCGTAAACCACCGATATAATAACCTTGAAAATCATTATCCAACATATTCAAACCCGGTCTGCCCAAACCGCCTTGAAAAAACACACTCAAACGAGGTAGGTTTTTAGCTGTAAGCAACTTTTCCTGTGCATCAAAAGATTTCTTTTGCAGGTCGAAAAGTTTTAGTTCGGGACGATTGATTGTGTTGGTAAGCATTTTCCGATGTGGTTTCTCAAGTACCGTATTTTCATCAATCGGATTACCTATAAACAAAGCCAACATATCTGCATAGCCTTTGCGTGTGGCTTTCAGTTCAATGGTGCGTTGGTCGGCTTTAAGTAATTCCGCTTTCAGATTATCGGCTGTGCTTTTTAAAGCTACTCCGTTGGCAATGGCTACATTGGTTTTTTCGATACCGCTTTGAATATCCTTTTTGAGTAATTCGGTTTGTTGAATTTGTGCGTCAATCAACAGTATTCCGAAAAAGAGGTTGTTAATACGTTCTCTTAACTTGTAAAGCTC
>DATGOD010000036.1:0-3314 GCA_035306305.1 Flavobacterium sp. | reverse complement strand
GGCGTAGTGATTAGTTATATTGGTAATTCTTCAATAGACTGGTCTTTTGTTCTTTCTTGGGCAATATTTATGACAATAGCCGATTTCCTCATACTTCGGAAATTGAAGGAAAAATGGAAACGCAAAAAAGACTCAAATATTATGAATAATGAAAGATAAAATTACGCATTTTTAAACCAAGTTATATTTAAAAGCGACGAAGAACTTTTTTTAGAGTAGTTGTATCAGAAATATCAAATGAAAATCTATTACTCTAAACTTATTTTCTTAATTGACAGGATCTTCAAAATTTAAGAAAATTAAAAATAACAAACAGCTCCACCATTTTGGCAAAATTGCAACTTAGAGTTTATTACGAAGGAAAAACATTAAATTTTACTTTCTCTGTAACATATCATCAAGTTATTATACATATTAGGAATCTAACAGCTGAAGGCTAATTGCTGGCAGCTACTTAAAAAATCAGTTATGAGCTTAAAAATATCAGGGTTGACCAAAACCTATAAAAATGGCGTAAAAGCCTTAGACAATGTAAATTTAGAAATAGGAAAAGGAATGTTTGGTTTATTAGGTCCAAACGGAGCAGGGAAATCTTCGCTGATGCGAACCATTGCTACCTTACAATCGCCCGATTCCGGTTCTGTTACCTTTAACGGAATCAATGTTTTAGAAGATAAAAATGGCTTGCGAAAAATATTGGGATATTTACCTCAGGAATTTGGAGTTTACCCCAATATGTCTGCTGAAACCTTACTAGATTACTTTGCACAATTAAAAGGAATTACCAAAAAAGAAGAACGTAAAAAAATCATCAAAGAAGTATTAGAACTTACCAACCTGTACGATGTTCGTAACAAAAGTGTGAGCGGTTATTCGGGTGGTATGAAACAACGTTTTGGTATTGCGCAATTGTTATTAAATAATCCACAACTGATTATTGTGGACGAACCTACAGCTGGTCTGGATCCTGCCGAGCGTCACCGCTTTTTGAACGTTTTACGTGAAATAGGAACCAATCATACTGTGATTTTCTCAACACATATCGTGGACGACGTTCGTGAATTATGTCACGAACTGGCAATTTTAAACGGAGGAAAAATCTTGTTTGAAGGAACGCCCAACAGCGGTGAAGAATTATTGGACGGAAAAATCTGGATGCGCATCATCAACCGTGAGGAGTTTGATGAGTTTAACAGAAATCACAACATTATCTCGTCAAATTTCAATCCGGACAACACCTTGAATATCCGTGTTCACAGCGATGAGCAACCCGATGAAACTTTTGTAAAAGCCAATCCGATTCTGGAAGACGTGTATTTTGTTTCATTAAAAGGAGATAACTAATGTTGGGAACTATTTTTAAATTTGAAACAAAACGCTGGTTCAAAAACTGGCAGTTTTACCTCTATTTTATCCTGTTTTTTGCTTTGTCTTTCTCAGTAATGGCAAGCGTTTTAGGATATTTTGATGCGTTTACCGCAACAACGGCTTCCAATCTTGTAGTCAATTCTCCAATGGCAATCAATGGAATCATTAGCCAGTTGGCTACTTTTGTTAATTTTATCATTCCGGCGGTCATCGGAGCAACGGTCTATCGGGATTATAAATATAATTCGCATACATTATTATTTGCTTACCCGTTTAACAAGTTTCAATACCTGACCGGAAAATTTCTCAGTGGTTTCTTTGTTACAATTCTCATTACGCTCTCCATTGGTCTGGCGTTTTTAGTAGCATCTGTACTTCCGTTTGCCAATCAGGATTTGTTAGGTCCTGTTAAGTTGGGAGCCTATTTCCAAAGTTACCTGCTTTTTGTAGTGCCTAATATTTTCTTTGTAGGTGCATTGATTTTTATGTTGGTAACACTGACACGCAACCAGTACATTGGATTTATTTTTGTGATTGTATTGATGCTTGCCCAAGGTTTGATCGGTAATTTAACAAACAACGTAGACGATAAATTTGTTGCCTCGCTTTTTGAACCTTATGGAAACGATGCGTTGTTTTATGTCACACAGTATTGGACCATTGAAGAACAAAATACATTGATGATTCCTTTGGAAAAAGCCATTGTACTCAATCGTTTAATTTGGTTAGGTGTTGGTATTCTGGCATTGGCAGGAACTTATTTTGCGTTTTCATTTTCGCAGGCTCCATTGACCCTTGGAAGAAAGAAAAAAGGGAATCGTGTAACGAAAAACAATTTCGGAAGCATTATAAAAATCAATTTACCAAAAGTAGCTTACGATTTTTCGTTTATTTCTTATTTAAAGACAGCATTCCGTTTGTCAAAATTTGAATTCAAAACCATTGTAAGTAACTGGATTTTTGTTACGTTAATGCTTATTTTGCTGATGTTCATCGTCATATCGGGTTATACGCTGGGACAAGGATTGTACGGAACACGAACCTACCCTGTAACCTGGCAGGTGATCAATTTGATTAATGGATTTATAGGAATTTTCCTTTCTATATTGATTTATCTGTTTTCGGGAATTTTGCTTAACAATCCGGCTTCATCACGAATGAATTTACTCGTAGATTCCACTGCGGTTCCAAACTGGAGTTTGTTACTGTCAAAATGGATTGCTTTAATGGGAATGGTAGCAGTTGTGCTGCTGGTCGGTATTGCTTCGGGGATCATCATTCAGATGTATTACGGTTATTATAATTTTGAATTAGGACAATATTTCACAAGATTCTATGGTTTTCAATTCATTCATTATGTGATTGTTATTTTGCTGTCGTTATTTATCCAGTCATTTTTCAGAAATTACCTCGTTGGATTTTTTGTTATTTTAGTAGTTCAAATGCTTCCGTTTGCTTTAGGAAAATTGGGAATTGAACAAAGCATCTTCTATTTTAATTCGGACATGGGCTATAGTTATTCCGATATGGACGGTTTTGGAGTGGTACGTGGCTATTTCTATTACAAACTATACTGGTTGTTATTCGGCTTTGTATTATATGGATTGACCTTATTGTTTTGGCGCAGAGGAATTCTTTCGGGTGCAAAAGAACGTTTATATTTATTGGTAAAACGATTCCGTATGCCAATTGCCGTTCCTTTACTCATTGCCTTGTTAGGATTTATAGGTTTAGGGTATGCGTTGCATTATCAGGAAACAAAACTACAACCTTATTATACCTCACAAGAACGTGAATTGCAACAGGTAGAGTTTGAAAAAAGTTACAAAAAATATGAAAAATATGCACAACCACGTATTGTAGATGTAAAAGTGGATATGGATATTTATCCGAATGAACGTGATTACAAAGCGGTAGTAAATTACGTGATGGTCAATAAAACCGAT
>DATGOD010000035.1:0-4738 GCA_035306305.1 Flavobacterium sp. | reverse complement strand
ATTTTCTGTGATAGCAAGTGTATATGCCGTTGTTTGCGGACTTGCCCAGGTTGAAATTACAAAATAATATGTTTCACCTTCTTCTACAACTAAATCAAAGTTTATAGGACCGCCTGCAGAACCATTAACGTTTCCTCCAATACAAGCCGTACCTATATCTTCACAACTTGCATAAACAAATATCCCTGTATATGTTCCAATTTCTGTCAGATTAACTGAGACAGACCCATCGGAATCAGCAGTGTAAGAATAAACAACGTCATTTCCGTTCAAATAAGAACTTGTTGAACCACAGCCAGATGCTCCCGGAGAACCTTCAATATTAGGATTGTCTGAATAATTGGCAGTATCGTCTGTAGTGGTATAAGGTAAAGCATCAATAGTAATAGGAGCCGAACAATCATCTCCCAATACAAATACATAAAAACTAAAAGGACCTGCCCAAGTACTTTCTCCACTATCACAAATCTGACGTACATAGAAATCGTAGTTCCCTCCTTCTGTAACAGTGAGTTCATATGAATTAGTGTTAATGCCGGTTACGATAGTTCCGTCTGTACTTCCTTGCTCAAAACCTTGTACTCCCCATTCCAGTTCAAATTCATCTCCGTCGCTTGTCCAACCTAAAGTTGCTCCTGTAAGAGAAATGTCTGTAGCTGTTAATCCTGTTGGTGGAAAACAAGGAGCATCGCCCTGACTTATTTGTATGTCATCAAGATAAATCAATATATCTTCATACTCATCTAATAATTCAGAATTAAATCTAACATATAAGTCTCCTGTTCCAGGGGTAAAGGTTAAATTAACAGTCGTACAATCCGAAGAAGGCGTGTGGTTGTCTTCGTCTATTGTATAAAATGTTGTCCATGGTCCGGAACTGGAATTGGCCCATTGTAATTCCATTTCAAAAGCATCTGCGTTTGCGGCAGTTCCTCCATCATAGTTTACCGCCTTATAAAGAAAACTCATTGATGCCTCTGTGCCATCAGATGTGCCTATATTTGGAGAAGTTAGAGTGTTAGGAGAAACATATACAATGCCACCACCCCACCAGTCTTCATACGTATACATATTAAGTTGTATTCCGGAAGCTCCTCCACATTGTCCACTAGTGGTGGAATAGAACTCGGCTTCGCCGGAATTTACCCAACCTTGTAGTGTTTCATCATCAAAGTCATAACTTTGAGCTATTTGAGCAAACGCCGCTTGTCCGCCAAAAAGCATCATACAGAACGTCAGCAATCCCAGCCATCGTTTTGTTTTTCGTGTCTGATTATTGTTCAAATCAGATAAAGTAATTTTCTTCATGGTTAATTAATTTGTGTTAATAGATGACTAATTTACATAAAAAATCTAAATAAAAAAATAAATTTTTATTTTAAGATTGCAGCCAATTACTTTTTTATCTTTGAAGGATGAAATACAGTGTGGTTATTCCAGCATACAACGAAGAGAAATTTATTTCCGAGACTTTGGACAGTTTGGTTCGACAGACCGTGCGTCCGCAGGAAGTTGTTGTTGTGGATGATAATTCGACAGATAATACCCGACATATTATAGAAGAGTTTGTGTTGCAATATGATTATATCAGGTTGTTGGTTAATCGGTCAGAGGCCAAACATTTACCCGGAAGCAAGGTGATTAACGCTTTTAATCAAGGACTGAAACATTTGCAAAAAGACTTTGATTTTATCGTCAAGTTAGATGCAGATTTGGTTTTGCCAGACAATTATTTTGAATTGATTGCAGCAAAGTTTCATGCGGATAATAAAATAGGAATGGTAGGAGGAGAGGCCTATATCCAAAAGGACAATGAATGGCAGGTTGAAAGATTGGCGGATAAAGATCATATTCGTGGAGCGTTCAAAAGTTACCGAAAAGCCTGCTTTGAGCAAATAGGAGGTTTGCAACCAGCAATGGGATGGGACACTGTGGATGAATTGTTGGCCAAATATTACGGTTGGAAAGTAGTTGTATTGATCGAATTACACGTGAAACATCTCAAACCAACCGGTGCTGTTTATGATAAATCGGCGAGATATAAACAAGGTAAAGCTTTTTATCGTTTGGGATATGGCTTTTGGCTCACGTTGATTGCCTCTGTGAAATTGGCTTGGAAAAAAAGGAAGCCCGCTTTGTTTTTAGATTATTTGCAAGGCTATCAAAAAGCGAAACAACAACAAACTCCGTTATTACTAACACCTGAACAAGCCCGCTTTGTCAGAAAATATCGCTGGCAAAGAATCAAGAATAAGATATTCAGATAATATGAAACAACCTGCAAGATGATAGATTTTGCAGGTTGATTTTTTTTTCATTACTTGCCATTCCGACGAAGGAGGAATCTCAAAATACAGTCGAAAGAATTAGCCAATGAGGTAATGAGCGAATGGCTCACAGAGTCGAAAGAGCTTACAACATACCGCTTATAGCCTAAAGCCTACTGCTTACAGCAGTTCATTTTTGTAAGTTTTCAACTTTATTTTAATCCAGCTCTTTCCAACAAAGCCTCAGGATTAGGTTCTTGCCCTCGGAATCGTTTGTACAATTCCATTGGATTTTCTGTACCGCCTTTGGATAAAATATGGTCTCGGAATAGCTGTCCGGTTTTGCGGTCAAAAATTCCTTTTTCTTGGAATAATGCAAACGCATCTGCATCTAAAACTTCCGCCCATTTATAAGAATAATATCCGGCAGAATATCCTCCGTTGAAAATATGTGAAAACGACGGACTCATTGCGTTGTCCGCGACATCTGGATACATTTGCGTGGATGCAAATTGTTGGTTTTCAAAAGATTTTAAATCAGTGATTTCATCAGGATTGGTGATGTGCCAACCCATGTCTAATAATCCAAAACTCAGCTGTCTTACGGTTGCTAATCCTTCGAGGAAATTCGCACTTTCCTTTATTTTGTTTACATATTCCATCGGAATGATTTCTTCGGTTTGGTAATGTTTGGCAAACAACTTTAAGGCTTCTTCTTCATAGCACCAGTTTTCCATAATTTGAGAAGGCAATTCCACAAAATCCCAATACACCGATGTCCCAGATAAAGACGGATAAGTGGTATTGGCAAGCATACCGTGTAAAGCATGTCCGAATTCGTGGAACAAAGTGGTAACTTCGTTAAATGTGAGCAACGACGGTTTGGAAGCCGTTGGTCGGGTAAAGTTACACACGATGGAAACATGTGGTCTTTCGTTTTTATTGTTTTGTATATATTGCGATTTGAAAGAAGTCATCCAAGCACCGTTTCGCTTACCTTTTCTCGGGAAAAAGTCTGCGTAAAACAAAGCCAGATAAGAACCATCTTGGTCGAAAACACGGAAAGTTTGCACTTCTGGATGATAAACATCTACATCATCAACAGGTCGAAATGTGATTCCGTATAATCGATGGGCGACTTCAAAAGCGCCGTTCAATACGTTGTTTAATTCAAAATAGGGTTTGAGTAATTCGTCGTCCAACTGAAATTTTTGTTGTTTGAGTTTTTCGGAATAATAAGACGAATCCCATTTTTCTAACGCAGCAATTCCGTCTGTTTGCTGAGCAAAATCGGTTAATTCTTTGAGCTCTCTTTCGGCAGCAGGTTTAGATTTTTCTAATAAGTCATTCAAGAAATGTAACACATTTTCCGGGTTTTCTGCCATACGCTCTTGAAGAACAAAATCGGCATGATTTTTATATCCCAACAAACTGGCTCGTTGATGACGTAGTTGAACGATTTTCAAAACAATTTTTTCGTTGTTACGTTGATTGTTTTGAAAAGCTTTTTTACCATTGGCACACACAATTTTTTCGCGAAGTTTTCGGTCTTCGGCATAAGTAACAAACGGGAGATAACTCGGATAATCTAAAGTAAACAGCCATCCATCTTTGTCTTCGGATTTTGCCAATTGATGAGCCGTTTCGATAGCATCTTCAGGCAAACCTTTGAGTTGTTCTTCTTGCGTGATGTGTAAACGATAAACTTGGGTTTCTGCCAAGACATTTTCGGCAAATTTTAGACTTTCTACTGCCAATTCGGTATCAATTTCTCGGAGTTTTTGTTTGTTTTTTTCGTCGAGTAAAGCGCCATTTCTAACAAAATTTCGATAGGTTTTCTCTAATAAAGTTTGCTGTTCGGCACTTAAATTAAGGTTTTTGCGTTGGTCAAAAACACTTTTTACTCGTTCAAAAAGTGTTTCGTTCAAAATAATATCGTTGTTGAAAGCTGATAGTTTTGGTGCTACTTTTTGGGCAATTTGTTGGATGTTTTCATTGGTTTCGGCCGAATGTAAATTGAAAAACACAGTTGAAATTCGGTCTAATTGCATACCGGCAAAACTCAGAGCTTCCAACGTGTTTTCAAATGTCGGAAGTTCCGGATTGTGTACAATAGCTTCGATTTCCGATTTTGCCAATTGGATAGCTTCGTCAAATGCAGGTTCAAAATCTGCATCATTTATTTTAGAAAAAGGTGTCTCGTTAAAGGAAGTTAAAAGGATATTTTGCATAATTGTTTTGTTTGAAAAGATAAAATTACTGATTATATCAACATTGTACAACAAATTTTGCTGGCAGAATGTGAATGAAAACCATTGCTGTTATTTAACCCTAATTGATTATGAGACAACAATCGTTGCTCCAAATTTGAAGTAAATCCGGTGTAATGTTTTTGATGCACATCAGAAAATAATATGTAAACAGTGATTTTCATTAATAAAAAAAGGACAGTCATAAAAACTGTCCTTTTG
>DATGOD010000034.1:0-5977 GCA_035306305.1 Flavobacterium sp. | reverse complement strand
GTGTTTTTTTCTTTTATGCACAAAAGAAAAATATATCTTTCTGTTATTTCGTTATAATTCTTATACATTTGAATTTTCGGAAGAGTTGGTCAATGCTAAAGCAAATTTGTTTCTGGGTGCTTTTTTTTATGTTTTCTGTGGTATATTCACAGGAAATCAACTCTTTATATAGCTCAAAAACCATTGTTACCGACTCTCTTTCCTATGTTTTTAAGCTGGAAGAAAATGCTTTAAATTCATCTTTCTTTGAAGTAACAAACACTGACGGTGTGATTTTGGACTCAAATCTTTATCACATTGATTTTCAACAGGCTCAGATAGAATTTATTCAACCCCAACAAGACAGTTTGGTTGTTAATTACCTGAAATACCCGGAAACACTAACCAAAACTCATCAGATTTACAGCAGTAATCTGATTGTTCCGAACGAAGAAGGAAAACACCTTTTCCAGATTCCGGTTCAGAAAGAAAGTAACTGGATTCCGTTTGACGGACTCAATACCAACGGAAGCATTTCCCGCTCGATAACCGTCGGAAACAATCAAAACCTGGTTACACAATCCAACCTCGATTTGCAGATAATCGGTAAATTATCCGAAAAAGTAAACCTCAAAGCCTCGATACAAGACAGCAACAACCCTTTGCAATACGGCGGCTATTCACAGCGGATTGATGAATTCGATCAGATTTTCATTGAGCTTTATGGTGACAAATGGCGAGTCAAAGCCGGGGATTTATTCATCGAAAACAGGCTTTCCAGATTTCTTAATTTCAACAAAAAAGTACAGGGATTATATGCCCAGACTTCTTTCGGGGAAAACGACCAAACTCAGGTTGAACTGGGTGCTGCCATTGCCAGGGGACAATATGCCAAAAGTGAATTTATCGGGCAGGAAGGTAATCAGGGACCTTATAAATTGCGAGGGCAAAACAATGAACTGTACATTCTCATTATTTCTGGCTCCGAGCGTGTTTTCGTTAACGGAAGGTTGCTCTCACAAGGAGAAAACAATGATTACGTGATTGATTATAACTCCGGGGAAATCCGGTTCAACCCGACTTTCCCAATCACAGCAGATATGCGTATCGCTATCGAATACCAGTACACCGACCGGAATTTTACCCGGTTTATGACCTATGGCGGTATCCGGCACCAGCAAGGAAAATGGGATTTTGGCGGATATGTGTATCTCGAATCGGATATGAAAAATCAGCCGTTGCAGCAAAATCTGAATGAGGAACAAGTTGAAATCCTCAAACAAGCGGGGAATGACCCGGCAAAAATGGTAGCTCCGTCTGCTTATCAGGACAGCTATTCGGATAATAAGATTTTATACAAAAAAATCACTACTGAGTTGTATGAATATTTCGAATATTCCAATAACCCACAAGACACACTTTACCAAGTTGCTTTTAGTTTTGTGGGTATGAATCAAGGAAATTATCGTTTGGCAAGTAATGCAGCAATCGGAAAAATTTACGAATTTGTTTTTCCGGAAAATGGCATTCCGCAAGGAGATTACGAACCTGTCGTTCAACTCATTGCTCCGGTAAAAACCTTGATTACAACCGTTCAGGCAGCCTACACCAACGAAGAAAAAACAAAAATAGAAATGGAAGCAGCTGTGAGCAATTACGACCAAAACTTGTTTTCTTCAATTGATGACCAGAACAATAAAGGTTGGGCAGGAAATGTCAAAGCTCGTCAAAGGTTGGTTGATACCAATTGGAAAATAGACGCTTTTGCCGATATACAATTTGTACATCAAAATTTTAAAACAATTGAACGATTGTATAATATTGAATTCAACAGAGATTGGAACATCGGGTTGATTCAAGGAAATCAAAGTATGATTTCGGCAGGGATTACCGCTTTAAAATCTCCGCAACAAACATTGACATATCAATTTGACCGATTAGAATTTAGCCAATCTTATCAAGGTCAAAAACATATTTTGAACGGAAAATTCCAGCAAAACAAATGGTCATTTGCCACACAAAATAGTTTGCTGAAAGCCAATTCAGAAACGGAAGAAACCAACATTTTGCAAAGTAGCGGACAGATTGATTTTCGCCATAAGAAATATTGGGCCGGAAATCATTGGGAAGGCGAAAATTATGAAGTAAAAGACCGACTTACCCAAGCTTTTAATCTACAAAGTCAGCGTTATTTTCAAAATACTGTTTTTGTCGGCGTTGGAGATACCGCCGGCAGATATATCGAAACCGGATATGTGTATCGGGTTAATGATAGTTTGCAAGACAATCGATTGAAAAAATTCACTACTGCCAATAGTTTTTATGCCAAAGCACAAGCGTTTAAAACCGAAAAATCACAATTGCAGATTTATGCCAATTACCGAATGTTGGAATTTAAAAACGATACTTTGCCGAACGAAAACACATTGAATTCTAAAATTACATACAACGACCAGTTTTTCAACAATCTTGTGCAGTGGCAAACGATTTATGAAAACACTTCGGGTGCCTTGCCACAACAAGAATTTACGTATATCGAAGTGGAACCGGGCATGGGAACGCACATGTGGAACGATTATAACGGAAATGGTATTCAGGAATTGGAAGAGTTTGAACCGGCTCCTTATCCGGATTTGGCGATATACGTTCGATTGATGTTGCCGAATCAGCTTTTTATCCGCACCCATCAAAACCGACTGACACAGCTCATTTCATTGAATTTTCAGCAATGGCAAAACAAAGAAGGTTGGCGAAAAACGTTGAGTCATTTTCACAACCAAACCACCTGGATGTTGGACAAAAACAGAGAAAAAGGCGGAAAGAAAATTCCGTTATTTCCATGGTCGGGCAATGATGAAGATGTGCTGGCAGAAAACACGCATTTTAGAAATACTTTTAGTTTCAATCGAGGCAAAAAACGATTTGAAAGCAGCTATTCATACATTACAAATAACACCAAAAACTTGTTGAATTTTGGTCGTATCGAAAATCATATCCGTACACATCAATTTGATTTTGATCATTTGGTTCAAAAAATCTGGAATTATCATCTCGACATACAATTTGACGATGTTACTTCGACCTCAGAAAATTATGAATCGAAAAATTACCGCTTAAAAAACATCAAGTTGGCTCCAAAAATTTCTTACTTGTTTTCGACTTCGGCTCGTTGGGATTTTTTCTATGAATACCGAAAAAAAGAAAATCAACTTGACAATTTTGAAACGCTCGAGCAACATCGTTTGGGCACATCATTTACATTCAATGGCAAAAAGAATTTTGTCATCAATGGCGAATTTTCATTTTATCAAAATACGTTTGAAGGCAATGCTTTTTCGCCTGTTGCCTACCAAATGCTCGAAGGATTACAACCTGGGAAAAATCTCACATGGCGATTGTTATTTCAACGAAATCTAACCAAATATCTCGACCTAAACATCAGTTATGATGGGCGTAGTGGCGAATCTGCACAAACAATTCATACCGGAAGTATTCAGCTGAGAGCATTTTTCTAACCCTATACGTTTTTAAATTTAACAAACAAGCTATTTAAATTTTGTTATATTTGTCAATGAGTAAATACTAATAAATAAAAACATCAAACGCAATTATGAAGAAAATATTTTTTTCGATAGCCTTTTTAGGATTACTATCTGTTGGTTGTTCTGACACTAAGAAAGAAGCTCCGGCAGAAGGTAACCAAACAGAGCAAACCGCAACAGGAACAACAACATCGAGCGACGCAACAACAAACGACTCTGCACCGGCAGAGGTTAAAAACAATCCTCCTCATGGACAACCCGGACACCGATGTGATATTCCGGTTGGTGCTCCTTTGGACAGTGCTCCGGCACAAAACACCATGCCTGCACAACCAGCCAATAACAGCACAGGACAAGGTTTTTTAAACAATGGTAACAATAAACCCGCTCAACCTGCTACACGTACACAAACCACTGCACCGGGAATGAAAGGAAAACCAAATCCGGCTCACGGACAACCGGGGCATAGATGCGACATCCAAGTTGGTGCTCCTTTGCCGTAAATAACACATATCATAAACACCAAACTGATACATATTGTAACTTATTGGTTTGGTGTTTCTTTTGGTATCATCTTAGCTTTTAAAAATAAATTCTCAAATATTTTTACAAATAAAAAAAATGCGTAAATTTGCATCCTGTTTAGTTCAACCTCTGGCGAAAGACGTGTATGTTGCTCTGGCATAAATATTTAATACTAATAAAATGTCATTAGATTTAGTAAAATTTGTACAAGACGAATTCGTAACAAAAAAAGATTTCCCTGAATTTAAAGCGGGAGACACTATCACTGTGTATTACGAAATCAAAGAGGGTGAGAAAACCAGAACGCAGTTCTTTAAAGGTGTTGTTATCCAAAAAAGAGGTAGCGGATTAACTGAAACTTTCACTATCCGTAAAATGTCCGGAAACGTAGGTGTTGAGCGTATTTTTCCAATCAACTTGCCTGCTTTGCAAAAAATCGAAGTTAACCAAAGAGGTAAAGTTCGTAGAGCTCGTATCTTCTACTTCAGAGGTCTTACTGGTAAAAAAGCAAAAATCAAAGAAGCTCGTCGCAAATAATCAACGAGTTACCGAAAATAAAAACCAGCCAATTTGTGCTGGTTTTTTTGTATCTTTGTGTTTATAAACACATAAAAGCTATGACAACCATCACTATAAATATCAACGAACGAACAAAAGCAGGAAAAACTTTAAGAAATTTAATTGAACTTTTTTCTAAAGAAAATAATGGTGTCGAAATCATTTCTGATTCGAAGAAAAGCCCTTACAATCCTGATTTTGTGAAAATGGTTTTAAAAGAAAAAGCGAGTAAAAAACGTCATCGTGTAGATAATGTCGATGAATTATGGGACAGTTTGTAATTTTCTTAACGAGTAAAGCAAAAGCTGATATTGCCAAACACAAAAAAATCGGGCAATAAATCTGTGGAAAAGAAAATCAAAACTATACTCAACGAACTAAAAGAGCATCCTTACACAGGAACGGGACAACCAGAACAATTAAAACACGAATTGTCTGGTTTTTGGTCGAGAAGAATAAACCAAAAAGACCGAATTATCTACTCTGTTGAAGAAGAAATCGTTACTGTTGAAGTGATTTCAGCGATGGGACATTATGGTAAAAAATAATTACTTCTCACAACCCTTTATAATTGAGAAAAACTTCGGTTGCACCTAAACCATATTTGTGATAATCTGCATCTTGATACACGAGGTCGCTGTATCTGCCAAACAAAAATTCCAATTCTGCTTTGAGTACGCCATCTCCCATTCCGTGAATAAAAACGATATGTCGGATATTATTTCGCTGAGCAAATTCGAGTTGAGCACGAGCCGTATCGACTTGCAAATTCAATTTCTCGAAATTATTCAAACTCCCGGGCTTGGCAATCAGCTTTTCGATATGTAAATCTACTTTAAACACAAATTCATCTTTCGTGCGTTTATTGGGCTGAACATATTTTTTCTTGCTATCTACTTTTTCAGATTTTGCCCGACCAACTGCCGACCGCATGCTTGCCTCTCGGATAACATTTTTATCGCCTGACAAAATCAAAGCATGAGCCGGGTAATTCAACCGAAAACCTTCGTTGGTTTCTATAACATATTCTTCATTTTCAAACGCTACGACGGTTCCTTTCAAATCATCGTCGAGTACTTCTACATAATCGCCGATATTAAATTTCTTCATCATTTTCGTTTTTATCTAATTGATTTTGTTGCTCTTGCTCACTTGGTATCCTTTGGGAAAGCCTATACATGGCGAAGAAAAAAACCGCTACTCCGGCAATTTGCACATATAAATTGGGCTCAGGACGAGTTTGCTCCCAAACTGCCCAAGCCATCAATACGAAAGCTGCCAACCATAAAAAAGTTTTCATAAATTATCTTTCTTCAAAAATAATCATAAATTTGTAAGTATCAATTTCAAATCGCAAAAAGCTGATGGAAGAA
>DATGOD010000033.1:0-10982 GCA_035306305.1 Flavobacterium sp. | reverse complement strand
TGTTTTCCAAATCGCTAAAAATCAAAAAGAAGAGAATGTTGTTTTGAAAGAAGAAAACGAATTAACCATTTAAAAACAGACAATTATGAGAACAAATTCCATTATTTTTAAAACAGTACATATCCTTTTTTGGATAGTATTCATCGGGCTGTGTATCAAAGCCGGTGCAATTTTAATTTCTTTTATAATCAGTCTTTTTGTAAATGCAGCCGGAGCACAAGATTTATATTTAGGACTTGATTTATCCGAATTATACGTTGCCAAAAAACCGTATTACATTGTTATCGTGTTGTTATTGATTGCATTAACGGCACTAAAAGCATTGATTACTTATTTTGCTGTAAAATTCTTTTTAAAGCTCAATTTGATAAAACCATTTAGTAAAGAATTTGCAAGTTTGTTTATAAAAATCAGTTATATCTCACTCGGAACAGGGGTTCTGGCAACAATCGCAAATGAATTTTCAAGTTGGATTTCGGGTCAAGGAATCAATATTCCGATATATTGGGCAGGCAACGAAATACTGTTTTTTGCAGGGATTATTTATTTGTTGGCATTGATATTTAAAAAAGGAATTGAAATACAGTCTGAAAACGATTTAACAATATAGTTATGGCAATCATAGTAAACCTCGACGTAATGCTTGCCAAACGCAAAATGCAATCGCAAGAGTTGGCAGACAAAATCGGTATTACCACCGCCAATCTTTCCATTCTAAAAACCGGAAAGGCAAAAGCTATTCGTTTTTCGACCTTAGAAGCCATTTGCAAAGAACTCGATTGTCAGCCCGCAGATATTCTGGAATATGTCCCAAGTAAATAAAAAACCAAAATACTTTTGTAGTTTGAAGTAAAATGCCTATTTTTGCAGACAATTTATAAAAATTAAATTTTTTACATTATGAACAATTACGAAACTGTTTTCATTTTGAATCCCGTTTTATCTGAAACTCAGGTAAAGGAAACAGTAACTAAATTCGAAGAGTTTTTAGTTGCAAAAGGGGCACAAATGATTGCTAAAGAGGATTGGGGGCTTAAAAAATTAGCTTACGAAATCCAAAAGAAAAAAAGTGGTTTTTACCATTTGTTTGAGTATCAAGTGCCAGGAAGCGCTATCAAAGAACTAGAAACAGAATTCCGTCGCGACGAGCGAGTAATGCGTTTCTTGACTGTGTCTTTGGACAAACACGCTGTTGCTTGGGCAGAAAGAAGAAGAGAGAAACTAAAAACTAAAAAAGCTTAATTATGTCGAATATCGAACAATCTGCAAAAGGTAAAAAAGACGGAGATATCAGATATTTAACTCCGCTTAATATCGAAACTAGCAAAACCAAAAAATACTGCCGATTCAAAAGATCAGGTATCAAATATGTAGATTATAAAGATGCTGATTTCTTGTTGAAAATGTTGAACGAGCAAGGTAAAATTCTTCCTCGTCGATTGACAGGTACATCTTTGAAATACCAAAGAAAAGTGGCTGTAGCAGTAAAAAGAGCTCGTCATTTGGCATTGTTGCCATACGTGGGCGATATGCTAAAATAATCATTACAATAAATAAACTTAGTTGTTGGCAATATTTGTTACATTGCCTAACTTCTAATCAAAAAAGGACAACAACATGGAAATTATCTTAAAACAAGATGTGGAAAAATTAGGTTTCAAAGACGATATCGTAACTGTAAAACCAGGATACGGACGTAACTACCTTATTCCACAAGGATTGGCAGTATTGGCTACGCCATCTGCTAAAAAAGTATTGGCAGAAAACTTGAGACAAAGAGCTCATAAAGAAGCAAAATTGGTAGAAGATGCAAACAAAGTTGCAGAAGCAATCAAAGCATTAGAAATCAAAATAACTGCAAAAGTAGGAGCAGGAAACAAATTATTTGGTTCTGTAACTAGTGCAGATATTGCTGAAAAATTAGCTGCAAACGGGCATGAAATTGAGAAAAAATTCATCATGTCTTCAGTGGTTAAAAGAGTTGGAAAATACAATGCTACTATCCGTCTTCACAGAGAAGTAGTGGTTGATTTACCTTACGAAGTAGTTGCTGAGGCTTAATCACTTTAAGTAATTAATATCATAAAAGCCGTTTTGTCTTTACCGACAGAACGGCTTTTTTTCTTTTAAATCTGCGAGAAAAAACATAATTTAGCCAACATGAAATATACACGATTAACCAAAGAACAGTTTGAAGAATTACACGAAGAATTTGCTAATTTTTTGGCATCGCAACAGATAGATAAAAATGAATGGGAAATTCTTAAAAAAGATAAACCCGAAATCGCTGAACAAGAATTAGATATTTTTTCAGATTTAATCTGGGAAGGTGCTTTGCAAAACGCAAATTTCATCGAAAATTTCGCCAAAAACCATATTTTCTTATTTCATTTTGATGACGAAAATATCGAAGTCATTATGATTAAATCACTCAATACAGACATCGATTTTATGGATAAAGGCGGATTAGAATGGTTGGGAGAAAATTTGTTTTCTCCTGAAGTAGAAATCCGAACTGGTGCCAAAAAAATTGAAAAAGACCGAAATTATGAGTTGTTTGACTTGATTAAACAGGGAGGAATATTGAGTCAAGGCGAATTATATGCACAAATTCACGATTTGCTAAATAGTAAAAAATGAACGTAGAACAAGAAATATTACAGCTCCGAAACGAACTGTCTGAACATAATTACAAATATTATGTGTTGGACGAACCGAGCATTTCAGATTTTGAATTCGACCAAAAGTTAAAACGATTGCAAGAATTAGAAAATCAACATCCCGAATATTTCGAT
This sequence comes from Flavobacterium sp., assembly GCA_035306305.1. GTDB lineage: Bacteria > Bacteroidota > Bacteroidia > Flavobacteriales > Flavobacteriaceae > Flavobacterium. The sequence continues at coordinate 8,187 of DATGOD010000033.1, read as the reverse complement.
GAAAATTCGCCCACACAAAGAGTAGGAGGAGGAATTACTAAAAATTTTGAAACCGTTGTACATGAAAATCGTATGTACTCGCTTGAAAATTCGTATTCCAAAGAAGACCTTATCGAATGGGAAAAACGCATACAAAAAAATCTAGGAAATGTGCCTTTGCAATTTGTTTGCGAATTAAAATATGACGGAGCTTCTATTTCTTTGACCTATGAAAATGGAGAGTTAAAACGCGCCGTAACCCGCGGCGATGGTTTCCAAGGTGATGATGTCACCAATAATGTGAAAACAATTCGCACAGTTCCGTTGAAACTCAAAGGCGATTTTCCGCCGAAATTTCACATACGTGGAGAGATTATTTTGCCTTTTTCCGGTTTTCAAAAAATGAACGACAAATTGATAGCAAAAGGAGAAACACCATATTCCAATCCGAGAAATACAGCATCCGGAAGTTTGAAATTACAGGATAGTTCTGCGATTGCTCAAAGACCTTTAGAATGTCTTTTGTATAATATTGTCGGTGCAGACGATTATTTTAAAACCCAATACAATGCGTTGGAAAGTGCAAGAACATTTGGTTTTAAAGTTCCGGAGCAATCCAAATTGGTAAACAATATCGACGAAGTTTTTGATTATATCGATTATTGGAATACTGCTCGCCACGAACTGCCTTATGAAACTGATGGGGTGGTTATCAAAGTAAATGATTTACATCAACAGCAAGAATTGGGTTATACAGCCAAAAATCCACGTTGGGCAATGGCTTATAAGTTTAAGGCAGAACAAGTAATTACAATTCTTAAAAGTATTGATTATCAGGTTGGAAGAACCGGAGCGATTACACCAGTGGCTAATTTGGAGCCAGTAGAATTGGCAGGTACGATTGTGAAAAGAGCATCTTTGCATAATGCCGACCAAATTGAGAAATTAGACATAAGAATAGGCGACCACGTGATGGTGGAAAAAGGAGGAGAAATTATTCCGAAAATTGTTGGTGTCGATACAGAAAAACGTTCGCTGGATTCGCAACCGGTTGTGTATGCAGAAATTTGCCCGGAATGCGGAACGGATTTGGTAAGAACTGAAGGCGAAGCACAGCATTATTGCCCAAATGTTTATGGTTGTCCGCCTCAAATAATTGGCAGAATTGAGCATTTTATTTCTCGAAAAGCGATGGATATTGATGGTTTAGGAGGAGAAACGGTGGCGTTGCTTTATGAAAATGGATTGGTAAATAATTATGCCGATTTGTATGAACTCAAAAAGGAACAGATTTTGCCACTTGATAGAATGGCAGAAAAATCAGCAAACAATTTAATTCAAGGAATCGAACAGTCTAAAAACATTCCGTTTGAGCGTGTGTTGTTTGCTGTAGGAATTCGCTATGTTGGTGAAACTGTTGCAAAAAAAGTTGCTCAACATTTTAAAAATATTGATGCTTTAATGGCTGCCGATTATGATGTTTTGATTCATGTAGATGAAATTGGAGATAAAATAGCTTTGAGTATTTTGAGCTTTTTTGCCGATGAAAACAACCGTAAATTGATTCAAAGATTAAAATCATACGGATTACAATTTGAAATCGAAGAAAAAGAAAGTACGCAGGTTTCGGATAAATTTGCCGGAATGACGATGGTGGTTTCCGGAAGATTTGAGCATTTTTCCCGAGACGAAATCAAACAGAAAATTGAAGATTATGGCGGTAAAAATGGTAGTTCTATTACAGGCAAAACTTCAGTTGTGATTGCCGGAGCTGATATGGGACCAGCCAAACTCGAAAAAGCAAATAAATTAGGTATTCCTATTTGGAGCGAAGAAGAGTTTATTCAGAATATATCGGATTGATTTAGAGAAAGTATAGTGAAAAAAATCCCCGAAATTTTTCGGGGATTTTTTGTTTATTATAAGAATGGAAAATTGCCAAATTCTTTGGCTAAATCTTTGGTGTTGTATGCGTCTGTCGAATTGTTGTTTGCAAAGCATATAATAGCCACCGTATCTTGTCGAATAGTAATATAAGAAGTACGGTTTCCACGCCACCAACCATTGTGATAGCTGTACAAATCGCCTTCATTTTTGGGTTCAATCAGCCTGAAACCTAAACCGTAATTGTTTTGTCCGGGTCTTTCATAGCTATATCCTTTAAACATTTCAGCTTTCAATTCTTTGCTTAAGAAATCATCAGAATACATCGCCAAATCAAATTTCATCATATCTCGCGGTGTGGTATAAATGTTTTTATCGCCATAAGTTCCGTCTAGGTAATTCCAATGCATGCGTTTGTGATTGGCGTAATAAGATTGCGTAACCTTTTCTTTTTTAGATAAATCGTCCATCACAAAAGTGTGATTCATTTCCAATGGATTAAGAATCAGTTCTCGTAATGCCATCTGAAAAGATTTACCAGTGATTTTTTCTACAATTGAGGCTAATATCACATAGTTGGTGTTTGAATACTGAAAACGAGTATCTGGTGTAAATCCTAGTTTGATATTTTTACTTCCTAACAATTCCAAAACATCGTTGTTGTGAATCGTTTTGGTTCTGTCCCAAACACCTTTTTTCTCGGTAAAATATCCATAATAAGGAATACCAGAACGATGGTTAAGTAACATTCTTACAGTAATATTCTCGTAAGGAAACTCGGGCAAAATGGTATTTACCTTTTGGTCTAATTGTATTTTTCCAGCATTAACCAATCTTAAAATACTGGTAGAAGTCAAAGTTTTTCCTACCGATGCAACATGGATAGGCGTGTTTTTGTTGATTTCTTTTTTCTCTTCATAGTTGCTATAACCCTGATAATCTTCATAAATAATCTGCCCATTTTTGGCAACCAAAAAACCACCAGAAAAATTTCCCTTGTCAATATGTGTGTGAAAATAAGTGTCGATAATCGCTTTTTTCTCGATTAAATATTCTGGAGTTAGTCGAGTACATGGAACTTCAAAAGACTTTTTTTCAAATAGTTGATGGTTTGTTTGAGCCTGAGCGTCTTTGGCACATGAAGTCGGTAACAAAAATAATAGACCGACTATTCCGGCATGGATAAAATTACTTTTTCTAATCATGCTAACAAATATACGAAGCTTGTTATCAAATTGTCAAATTTTGAACACAATCAAATGTGTTAATTTTTAATAGATGAAATTTTAGTAAACTCCGATATTGATGTATATTTACACAAATAGAAATAAAACAAATATGGAAACAATCAATTGGCAAACTGCCATAGAATTTGAAGACATTACGTATAAAAAATGTGGAGGAGTGGCTCGAATTGCTTTTAACAGACCAGAAGTGAGAAATGCTTTTCGTCCGAAAACAACTGCCGAATTGCTTCGCGCATTTTCCGATGCTCATGAAGATACGTCTATTGGTGTGATTTTGCTCTCTGCCGAAGGACCATCGCCAAAAGATGGCGTATATTCTTTTTGTAGTGGTGGCGATCAAAAAACCAGAGGTTATCAAGGATATGTTGGCGAAGACGGTTATCATCGTTTGAATATTCTCGAAGTACAGCGACTCATCCGATTTACACCAAAAGTGGTTATTGCCGTTGTTCCGGGTTGGGCAGTAGGCGGCGGACATTCATTGCACGTGGTTTGTGATTTGACTTTGGCGAGTAAAGAACATGCGATATTTAAACAAACCGATGCCGACGTAACCAGTTTCGATGGTGGTTATGGTTCAGCCTATTTGGCAAAAATGGTTGGACAGAAAAAAGCCAGAGAAATATTTTTCTTAGGCAGAAATTATTCCGCTCAAGAAGCTTACGAAATGGGAATGGTCAATGCAGTAATTCCACATGCCGAATTGGAAGAAACCGCTTATCAATGGGCTTTGGAAATTTTGGAAAAATCACCTATATCTATCAAAATGTTGAAATTTGCCATGAATCTTACTGATGACGGAATGGTAGGACAACAAGTATTTGCCGGCGAAGCAACCCGACTGGCATACATGAGCGACGAAGCTATCGAAGGTAGAAATGCTTTTCTGGAAAAAAGAAAACCTAATTTTGATAAAAAGTACATTCCGTAAATCGGTTTTTATGTATCAAAAAAGGCTGTTTGAATTTCAAACAGCCTTTTTGTTTAGTCAGATTACAACGTTTTTAAACGTGTAAAGGTCTTTTTTCTGTAGCATCAAGCGCAGCTTCCATCACCGCCTCAGCAAAGGTTGGGTGAGCATGTGAAGTTCTGGCAAGATCTTCAGCCGACGCTCTAAATTCCATAGCTACAACAGCTTCTGCAATCAAATCAGCTACTCGGGCACCAACCATGTGTACACCCAAAATTTCGTCTGTTTTGGCATCTGCTAATATTTTTATAAATCCGTTTGTATCGTCGCTTGCACGAGCTCTACCCAAGGCACGGAATGGGAATTGTCCGGTTTTGTATTCCACACCATCAGCTTTGAGTTGTTCTTCTGTTTTTCCAACAGCAGCAACTTCTGGCCAAGTGTAAACTACACCGGGAATAAGGTTGTAATCAATATGCGGTTTTTGACCAGCAATGATTTCTGCCACCATGATTCCTTCTTCAGAGGCTTTGTGTGCCAACATCGCACCTTTGACAACATCTCCGATAGCATAGATATTTGAAGCCGAAGTTTGCAAATGGTCGTTTACTTCTATTTGTCCTCTTTCGGTGATGTTTACACCAGCTTTGTCAGCGTTCAAACCGTCAGTGTATGGACGGCGACCAACAGCAACTAAAGCATAATCTCCTTCGATTTTTTCAATTTCTCCTTTTTTGTTTTCTGCCTCAATGAATACAGCTTCTCCTTGGCGATCCACTTTTTGTACTTTGTGAGAAACGTAGAATTTCATACCTTGTTTTTTCAGTACTTTGGTCAATTCTTTAGAGATAGCTCCGTCCATGGTTGGTAAAATTCTGTCAGCATATTCCACCACAGAAACTTGGGCTCCTAAGCGTAAATATACTTGTCCTAACTCTAACCCGATAACTCCTCCTCCGATGATAATCAAATGTTTAGGAACTTCTTTGAGTTTCAATGCTTCGGTTGAAGTAATTACTCTTTCTTTATCTAAAGTGATAAATGGCAAGTTTGATGGTTTAGAACCAGTTGCGATAATCGTGTTTTTGGCTTCGATTGTTTCAGCACTACCATCATTTTTGGTTATTTTGATTTGTGTAGCCGATTCAAAAGAACCTAAACCTTCAAAAACAGTAATTTTGTTTTTGTCCATCAAAAATTTTACTCCGGCACAAGTTTGGTCAACCACAGATTGTTTGCGTTCAATCATTTTTTGTAAATCAACCTTAACATCTCCAGCAATCTGAATACCGTGCTCGGCGAATTTTTCCATTTCTTCTACGTGATGAGAAGAGGCTAATAAAGCTTTGGAAGGAATACAACCAACGTTAAGACATGTTCCTCCAAGAGTTGAATATTTTTCGATAATAGCAGTTTTCATGCCCAATTGAGCACAACGAATCGCGGCAACATATCCGCCGGGACCAGAGCCTATAATGGCAACATCAAAAGTGTCCATAGATATTTTTTATGTTTGATTATACAAAATATAGTGTGCAAATTTATTAATTTTACAAGCAAAGACCTAAATAAATCTCTCAAAATTAGTCAGTAACTTTGAAAAATAAAATACAGATAACAATGAGCAGTAAAATCACGAAATTACTATTGTTTGTTGGAGCAGCGATAACTTTTGGTTGCTCCAATCCTAAGAAACGCCCAGTCGATACAAGTTCGGTTCCGGCTATCGAACGACATCAGAAAAAACTGAAATCGTTTTACGATAATTCCAAAACAACACCTTTGAGCAAGGAAGAAAAAAGAGCTTTTGAAGGCATACATTTTTTTCCGATTGATACGACATATATCGTCAAAGCACATTTTGAACGTTTGAAAAATCAAGAGAAATTTCAAATGCCTACTACCGGCGAAAAAGAACCTTGGTATATCAAATATGCCAAAGTTACTTTTGATTTGCATGAAAAAACACACGAATTGATTGTATATCAAAATCTGGATTTGTTGAACGAAGATGGATATGAAGACTATCTTTTTTTACCATTTTTAGATGAAACCAACGGCGAAGAAACTTATGGTGGTGGGCGTTATCTCGATGTAGAAAATCCGTATTCAGACACTTTGGTGCTCAATTTCAATTTGGCATATCATCCATATTGTGCCTATGCGGCTGGTTATTCTTGCCCGATTGTTCCGCTGGAAAACTATGTAGAAACACGCATAGAATCTGGCGTGAAATTCTAATGTTATGTGGATAAATATACACACACATCATCCGACAAAAGAGCCAAATGTCGTGGAAATTGTCAATAAATTTCCCGAAGATATGGTTGCTGAAAATGAGTTTTTCTCTGTTGGGATTCATCCGTGGTATATTCATGAAGATGTGCAAAAACAATTTGATTTGGTTGTAGAAAAGGCCCAATCAGCAAAATGTTTGGCTATTGGTGAATGCGGTTTGGACAAGCTGAGCAAAATCCCGATGGACAAGCAAAAAGAGGTTTTCATGCAACATATAGACCTTGCTCAAAAACTCAATAGACCACTCATTATCCATTGCGTGCGTGCGTATCAAGAACTGATTGCTGTTTGTTCAAGCAAAAAAATAACTGTGCCGATGATTATACATGGTTTCGCCAAAAATGCAACATTGGCAAATCAATTATATCAAAACGGATTTTATTTGTCTTTCGGAAAAATGATGTCGCATAGCCCAAATTTGCAAGAGGCTTTCAAGAATTATCCAGATGACCGTTTGTTTCTCGAAACCGACGATGCAGAAATTGACATAGAATCTGTGTATGGAATGGGAGAAAAAATCAAAAACAAATGTTTAAAAAATCAATTGAAAGATAATCTAAATCATGTATTTCGGTTAAATTTGCAGCCAAATTTGAAAAAATAAATTATGGCTATTTGGCAAGAAAGAGCAGAATTGTTGTTCAAATCAGAAGGAATTGAGAAACTGAAAAATGCGAATATTTTGGTTGTCGGATTAGGTGGAGTGGGCTCATTTGCAGCAGAATTTTTGGCACGTGCAGGTGTCGGAAATCTCACGATTGTAGATGGAGATACGGTAGATGTTTCTAATATCAACAGGCAATTACCGGCTTTGCATTCGACGATTAATCAACCCAAAGTGAAAATAGTTGGTGACAGATTGATGGACATAAATCCGGAATTGAATCTCACTCGCATCGAAGAATTCGTTACGCCCGAAAGAGCTCCGGAAATCGTTACTTCTCAGTATGATTATGTGCTCGATTGTATCGACAGCATTACGCCGAAATTACATTTGATTGTTGCAGCTAAAAAACAAAAAGTAAAGATAATTAGTAATATGGGAGCTGGCGGCAAGATGCAAGCAGCCAAAGTGGTGGTTAAAGATATTAGCAAAACCGATGTTTGTCCGTTGGCAAAAGTTATCAGAAAAAGATTGAAAAAAATGGGAGTGTCGAAAGGCGTAAAAGCCGTGTTTTCCAAAGAACACCCGGACGAATCCAGTTTGAAAATGACTGACGGAACCAATTTCAAAAAATCATTTTTCGGTACAAACAGCTGGATTCCGGCTTTATTCGGATTGTATTCTGCCGAAACGGTTATCCAGTATTTGCTGAAACGTTAAAGAGTTGTAAGCTCTATGCGACAAGCTATAATAAAACCTGCAAGATTTGAGTATCTCGCAGGTTTTTTAATTTTATTTCTTGGTTAAGTGATATAGGTTTTCCATTTCGCCTTCAATCACATTACCGTCTTGGTCTAAATGAATAATCCCGTTTTCGATAACTTTATATTTTGCGTCAAAATTATCGTTTTTTAAATGAACAACCGTTCCGTCGTCATGCCACATGATGTTGCCTTTTTCTACAGAAGTTTCTCCTGACGGAAGATATTTTGACGTAATCTCAAAGGTGTTGTCGTCGAATAATTTAACCGAATATTCAATCCCTTCGCAATCGGCACAAGGCAAAACGCCAATGTACTCGCCAGCCCAATCCAATGAGTTTTGTGCATTGTGTGCCGGATCCGGATTTTCGTCAACCATTGTGGTGTCTTCGGTGTTCGTTGTAGGTTCGTTTGCGACCTCTTTTTTCTCGTTACAGGCTACCAAAAGTACGGAAGCCAAGCCTAATGATAAAACAATTTTTTTCATAAGATTAGATTTTTATG
>DATGOD010000032.1:0-5955 GCA_035306305.1 Flavobacterium sp. | reverse complement strand
CGGATATTAACCGACAGCAAAGGCTATCAAAAGAAAAGCTACCGTAGCAGCGAAAAAGACTGTAAAGATTGTCCACTGCGAGCGGAATGTTGTGGAAAAGTAACGAAGTTTAAAAAGATAGAAGACAGCATCCACAAACCTTTGTATGACAAGATGCACGCCAAGCTGAACCGCAACAAAAACTACACCCGAATGCTGGCCAAACGCAGGAGCAGTACGGTAGAACCTGTTTTGGGCACGCTGATTAACCACCACAATATGAAGCGAATCAACAGCCGTGGAATGACTCAAGCCAACAAACACGTGATGATGGCAGCGTTGAGTTACAACCTGAAGAAATTCCTACGTTTTATAATGAAAAAACCGAGTGTTTTATCCCAAGTTGTTTCCCTCCAACAAGGGAAAATACACATTTTTCTAAAAACACTTTTCTACGACCCCAAAAGCTCGTTTTTAAGCCTTTCAAATTTTGAGATTTATAGGTTTTATTAAAAAACAAACCTCGCTTAAAAGTCCTTAAACGAGGTCTTATTTTTAAAACAATTTTTCAAAAAAGGGGGTTGTGCAACGGTTACCGATGTTGTGTGCAGTTTTTTTATTAAGGAATTTTGGTCGAACGGATTATTGGAACGTATATTTTGTTTTCGACTCTGTCAGCTTTTTTAAAAATTTGGAAAAATTGTAATTTCTGTTCGTTTGTTAAATTATCAAGTTTATAATTGTTTGTTTTTTCCCCTTCTTTACCTGTAATAATAGATTCAATAGAGATATTAACCCCATTTTTATCTTCAAAAAGTTTTATATCTTTTTCAATTCCATTAGAAAAAAAGTGACGTCCATCTTTTGGACAGCAAATAGAACCATAGTTTTCTACATAATAAAGCTTAACTTCATTTTCTTCTAATTTAGGAATTGCGAAATTGAGCTTTACTATTGGTCTTGAATGGAAAGTAATTGTTGTACTATCTACTTGATAGTTATCATAATTTCTCTGTATATGATAAATTTTATGTCTTGCAGCTTTTATATGTATTCCTTCTCTTTTTTCTCTTTCTCTGATTTCTTTTTCAAACTCCCAATCAAACGTTATTAAAAACAAGTCTTTTTGTTCACTTAAAAATGTTCTTCTATCAAAAAATAAATTTGTTGGGATACGTTTATCATTGTTAATAATGACAATTGGTTCTTTTTGGGGTTTTATAGGAATGTCAATCAAAAAATCAGTACCATTTGTTGTTACATCAGTTCTTTCAATTGGGATAACATTATTAAAGACTGAATCACGAATGGTTTGTCCGTATAGATTATTGAGTAATAAAAGTAACAAGTTTAATGTGATTAATTTTTTCATATATCTACTTTTATTTACTTAGATGCAAAAAATCAACTAAAGGTTGGATTTGTTCGTTTGGTTCGGCAAAATTGCACACAACACCCAAATATATGAAAGTTAGCCGTTTTTAATTGTTTGTAAATATTTATTTATTAATTTGTTTTATCGGTTACTAAGTTATAAAAAAAGCTAATATAAAAACTGTGTCGTAGGCTATAAGTTTCTCTCAACTTTTTCAACTTTCTAACTTTTCAACTTTCAGCTTCATAACTATTCCAGTACCTTTTCCAAAGCTTCTTTTTCATTGTTGGGCAAATAAGGCAAAAGGTTTTCAAAAAACTCGCGGTATTCTTTTCTCTCAATCAATTTTTGAATAGTTGTTTGGGCAAAATTCTTAAATCGGTTGTCGTGATGTATCAAAGCTTTGGATAGTTGCGGCAATACATTACTGTCGTGTTCGTTCAAAAACCACATAGCCTGTATGGCGTTTTTGCGCGTGTTAGCGTTGTATCGTCCGGTAGAATAGGTTTTGAGTTCGGTGTACCAATTGGCTTTTTGTTCCGGATAATAATCTTCGGTTGCCAAAGCCAACATTAACCAACTGATTCGCAAGTTACGGTCGTTAAACCCAGTTTGATTTTTGGTTTTGTCTAGTAATTCTTTTCTGTCGTTTTCGAGTCGAAACCACCCGTTTTTCAATACCATTTCACGAGTGAGATAAGACTCGTCCTGCAAGAATTTTTTATAAGAAGAGACAAACTCTTCCGGTATTTCGCCAATGATTTGTACCAAAGCTTGTCGCAGTTTAATATCTTGACTTTGGGCTACATAGTCATAAAATTCTTTGCTATCAGCATAAGGTACATCGTGTAATTGAAAAATCACTTCTTGTTTGACTTCCGAAAATTCAGATGATTGAAGCGTATTCCATAAAGTGTCTTTTTTGGTAGTAAAATCTTGATTGTGTAATTCGAGCAAAGCCATGTATTCGCTAATCAAAGGACTGTTTTGTAGTAAATAAATAGCATCTTTTACCGGAAAAACGCTGTTTTTCAACCAAGTGTTTTCATATCTCTCGCGATTAAAATTAGGACTCACCGCTTGTATTTCGTCCAAAAATTGACTGGTGTTTACGTTTTTATAAGCATATTTATTCAAATAATTCTGTACCGCTTTTCTAAAGTTATCTCGCCCGATTTGCGTATTCAAAGCAAATAATGCCCATGCACCTTTTTTGTAATAGGTAGGCGTGGTAGCTCCTTCGCTCAAAATGATGGTGTTGCTGTTGTTTTGGCTGTCTATTTGCAATTCTTCGGCAAGCTGATAGAGTTTCCAGAAATAATGATTGTCGCCAAAAATCTCTTTTTCTGCCAACAATGCGTAATAAGTTGCAAAACCTTCTTGCAGCCAATGGTCTTCGTCTTTCTCTGCGGTAATCAAATCACCAAACCATTGATGTGTCATTTCATGAGCATTTACATTCAAAAAACTACGATCGTTCAATCCGATTTTATCCACGACATAATCTTGGGTATAAATCGTAGAAGTGGTGTTTTCCATTCCGCCATACATAAAATCGTTGATAGGAATATTGCGATAAATTCCCCAAGGATAATCCACGCCAATTTCAGATTCGAGAAAATCAAAAATGCGTTTGTTGTACACATAAGTAGAAGCATATTTGCTGGCATCTTGCGTTCTCAAATAGTTTTCGAGGGTGATTCCTGAATTTGATTTTTCGGTTTTAATTGTGAATTTCCCGATAGCAATCATCGCTAAATAAGAACTCATCGGTTGAGTCATTTTATAAGTCCATTGCGTTTGTTTTCCAATTGTTTTTTTGCCAGCGAGCAATCCGTTGGCGACAACCTGATATTCGCTGTCAAACGTAATAGTAGTATTAAAAATTACCTTTTCGTTATAATCGTCAAAACTCGGCAACCAATGGCTGGTGTATTTGCCTTGACCTTGTGTCCAAACCTGCATTTCACCACCTGTTCCAACAAAATAAAGGGCTTGTTTAGGAACAGTTTCGTAGCTGATTTGTAACGTGTTTTTGCCTTCTTTGTAATCTTGATAAATTTTTATCTGTTGATTGTTATAGGCATAATTTGTCTGACTATTGTTGATGTTTACCTGTTTGATGTCCATGTTTTTGGCATCGATATAAATGGTGTCAATCATACTTTTTACCTCGAAAATATAATCTATTTTTCCGATTACTTTTCGGTTGGCAATATCAAAACGAATATCGCTGTTGGCAGTAATAAAATCGGCATATTGATGTTGTTGTGACCAAGCTGATTGAAGTAAAAAAAGAGTAAGTAAAGTAACTTTTATCGAAAAATAAGTGTAATTTTTTTTCATATTATTGTCTTGTGTATATCAGCAAATTTATAAAAAAAGCTCGATAGTTGGTTTATCTGCTTTGATTTAATCTTAAAATAACCTTATAAATATTCTTTGTTCGAATATTAACGCTATATTTGTTAAATTGTTTAATTTGAAAAATATGGATAATAATAAAATTATAGGTATAACATTCAGTGCATTTGATTTGTTGCACGCCGGACACATTAAAATGTTGGAAGAAGCCAAATCTCAATGTGATTATTTGATTGCGGGATTACAAACCGACCCGACGATTGACCGCCCCGAAAAAAACAAACCAACCCAAAGTGTGGTTGAAAGATATATTCAATTGAAAGGTTGTAAATACGTGGACGAAATTATTCCGTATGCTACCGAACAAGATTTGGAAGACATTTTACGAGCATTTAAAATAGATGTAAGAATCATCGGCGAAGAATATAAAAGTCAAAATTTTACTGGAAGAGGTTATTGCGAAAAAGTAGGTATTCGGTTTTATTTTAACAAAAGAGACCATCGTTTTTCCAGCTCTGCACTCCGCAAAGAAGTTGCCGAAAAAGAATTGAAAAAAATCAGTTAGATGAAAGGAATCATACTTGCGGGTGGCTCCGGAACTCGCTTACATCCATTGACGTTGGCAGTGAGCAAACAGCTGATGCCCGTTTATGACAAGCCGATGATTTACTATCCGTTGTCCACATTGATGCTTGCCGGAATCAGAGAAATACTCATTATCTCTACACCAAAAGATTTACCTTTGTTTCAACAACTTTTGGGCGATGGCACCCAATTGGGTTGTGTTTTTCAATACGCAGAACAAGCAGAACCTAATGGCTTGGCAGAAGCTTTCGTTATCGGAAAAGAATTTATTGGCAATGAGCATGTTGCCTTAATTTTGGGCGATAATATATTTTACGGCAGTGGTTTGTCTGCTTTGTTACAAAACGCTTCACGACAAACTGGCGGAACTATTTTTGCTTATCCGGTTACTGACCCGCAACGCTATGGCGTGGTTGAATTTGATGCAAATAACAAAGTAGTTTCCATTGAAGAAAAACCTGAAAATCCTAAATCGAATTACGCCGTTCCGGGCTTGTATTTTTATGACAATAGGGTAGTGGACTATGCTGAAAACATTCAACCTTCGGCTCGGGGCGAATTAGAAATCACAGACATCAATAGGTTATATCTCGAAAACAATCAGCTACATGTAAGTGTGTTTAACCGAGGAACCGCTTGGCTCGATACCGGAACCTTTCATTCGCTCATGCAAGCAGGACAATTTGTGCAAGTGATTGAAGAAAGACAAGGATTAAAAATTGGTGCTATCGAAGAAGTCGCTTACCGTATGAAATACATCGATAAGCAACAATTACACGAACTTGCCAAACCCTTGTGTAAAAGTGGTTATGGCTCTTATCTGATGAATATTATGTAATAAAAAAAGGTCTTTTCATAGTAGAAAAGACCTTTTTTGTTATGTATTGTGCTATTTATTCCGCCTCTTTTTTCTCTAATAGAAAACGATAAATCAATCCGCCAACAATAGCTCCAGCGATTGGGGCAACCCAAAACAACCACAATTGTGAAAGAGCTTCACCTCCTACAAACAAAGCTTGTGAGGTAGAACGTGCTGGGTTTACTGATGTATTCGTAATCGGAATAGAAATCAAGTGAACCAACGTAAGTGCCAAACCGATAGCTATTCCGGCAAACTTACCATTTGCCCATTTATCTGTGGCTCCTAAAATTACGATGAGGAAAAAAGCAGTTAGTAAAAATTCTGCCAAAAATGCTGCTCCCATGCTGTAGCTTCTGCCGGCATAACCTTCCATTTCGTAGAAGTTGGTAGCAAATGCTCCGGCTCCTTCGGTAGTGAATGCTCCGGCTCCATTCAAAATAGTGTACAAACATGCCGCCGCTGCTGTGGCACCAATAACTTGCGAAACAATATAAGGAATTAATTCTTTGGCTGAAAATCGCCCGCCCATCCATAATCCAAATGAAACCGCCGGATTAAAATGTCCGCCCGAAATATGTCCGACTGCATACGCCATCGTTAAAACGGTCAAACCGAATGCCAAGGCTACTCCCGCCAATCCAATGCCAATTTCTGGTACGCCTGCAGCAAAAACAGCTGCTCCACAACCGCCAAAAACTAACCAAAATGTTCCGAAGAACTCTGCAAAATACTTTCTCATAATTCTTTTTTTAATGTTTAACTTCTCAAAATTAACTTTTTTTTTGGAATT
>DATGOD010000031.1:0-30510 GCA_035306305.1 Flavobacterium sp. | reverse complement strand
TTATGCTTGCATAATATTTCTTTGGAATATTTTTTTTACCTTCGTTGCAATTAAGAATTAATCTAAAATATAAATAATCGACATGAAAATATTAGTTTGCATCAGCCATGTGCCTGATACTACGTCGAAAATCAACTTTGTAAACGACGATACCGCTTTTGATACGAATGGAGTACAGTTTGTAATCAATCCAAATGACGAATTTGGGTTGACTCGTGCTATTTGGTTCAAAGAAAAACAAGGAGCCAATGTAACAGTTGTTAATGTTGGCGGTCCTGATACCGAACCAACAATCCGTAAAGCTTTGGCAATTGGTGCCGATGAAGCTATCAGAATAAACGCTGTTCCGACAGACGGATTTCAAGTAGCCAAAGAACTTGCTGAAGTAGTTAAAAACGGTGGTTACGACTTGGTTATCTGCGGAAAAGAGTCCTTAGATTACAACGGCGGAATGGTACCAGGAATGTTGGCTTCTTTATTGAATTACAACTTTGTAAACTCTTGTATCGGCGTTGAAGTCGAAGGTAACGAAGCGACTTTAGTTCGTGAAATCGACGGTGGAAAAGAAACCTTAAAATCAGCGTTACCATTAGTATTGGGTGGACAAAAAGGAATTGTAGAAGAAAAAGATTTGCGTATTCCAAATATGCGTGGCATCATGAGTGCAAGAACAAAAGCACTTAACATCGTAGAGCCGACAGCCAACGAAGCCAAATCTAAAGTAGTAAAATTTGAACGTCCTGCACCAAAATCGGCAGTCAAATTAATCAGCCCAGACAACCTCGACGAACTGGTTGATTTGTTACACAACGAAGCCAAAGTAATCTAATTCATTAATCCTTTCAATTCAAAAATTATGTCAGTTTTAATATATGCAGAATCCAACGAAGGTAAATTCAAAAAAACAACTCTTGAATTGGCTTCGTATGCCAAAAAAATTGCCGAATCATTAGGCACAACCGTAACTGCTGTTACTATCAATACCGAAGATGTATCGGAATTAGGTAAATATGGTGTAGATAAAATCTTGAAAGTAACTAACGCTCAGTTAGATAAATTCAATGCAAAAGCTTATGCCGATGTAATCAAACAAGCTGCGGAAAAAGAAAACGCAAATGTTGTGGTACTTACATCGACAACCAACTCTTTGTATGCCGCACCAATCATGGCAGTAAACCTCAACGCCGGATATGCTTCCAACGTAGTAGCATTACCTGTTTCTACTTCGCCTTTTCAAGTAAAAAGAAATGCTTTTTCAAACAAAGGTTTCAATATTACCGAATTAACTTCGGATGTAAAAGTATTAGCTTTAGCGAAAAACTCTTTTGGGTTGGTAGAAGCTACCGGAGCAGCAGCAACGGAAGATTTCGCACCAACTTTGAACGATGCTGATTTTGCCGTAAAAGTAGAAAATATAGAAAAAGTAACCGGAAAAGTAACCATTGCCGATGCCGAAATTGTGGTGTCTGGTGGTCGCGGATTAAAAGGTCCTGAAAATTGGGGAATGATTGAAGAATTAGCTGATGTTTTGGGTGCAGCAACCGCTTGTTCAAAACCAGTTTCAGACTTGGATTGGCGTCCTCATTCAGAGCACGTAGGGCAAACAGGAAAGCCTGTTGCGTCAAACTTATACATTGCGGTAGGAATCTCTGGAGCAATTCAGCATATTGCCGGAATCAATGCATCGAAAGTAAAAGTGGTTATCAACAACGACCCAGAAGCTCCTTTCTTCAAAGTAGCTGATTATGGTGTGGTTGGAGATGCTTTTGAAGTAGTTCCGAAATTAATCGAGAAACTAAAAGCTTTTAAAGCAAATAACTAAACGAATGTTATTCTAAACTTTTTTAGGATAAAGAAACAATAAAAAACCGACTCTCTTGAGTCGGTTTTTTATTGGCTGTATTTTTTATTTCGACCATTCTGCGATAGACTGTTCATTCATTCTCACGTATTCATCGTTACCAGCTTTCTTTGCGGCTTCGGTAGATTGTTCTGCAGTTTTTATGGCTTCTTTTTTCAAACCTAGGTCGGCTTGGATCAAAGCTTTTTGTCTCAAAATATAATACGGTGCATCTCCACCAGACATTTTAATTCCTTGCTCGATAAGGTCTAATGCTTTTTTGGCATCCATTTTTTCTGCAAACAGATATTGTCCTGCTGAGAAATAATCACGGGCAGTAGCCTTGTCATTAAGTCCTTTTTCTATGCTTTGTAATGCTTTTTTCTGTGTTGGCACTTCAAATGGTACAACAGCTTTTTGTTTTTCCCAAGTAATCACCAATTCTCCTTGATTGCTATTCACTGGATTTACTGCAATATCCAAATATTCTGTAAATTCTGTTGGCATTACTTTAGCGGCAACTTTGGCTACGATTTTTTTATCATCCCAATTTTGAGGAACTCCCCAATTTTTTGTTTCTGAATAAAAAAGTATCGTCCAGCTGTCTTTTTCTGGAATAGAATACAAACCATATTCTCCTTTTGGTAAATGCTCGCCTCCAATTATCACATCGTCTGAAAAACTGATGATGGTATTATCGTTGGCTCCGGTTCTCCATATTTTCCCGAACGGAATCATTTCTCCGAAAACAACACGCCCTTTCACTGCCGGACGAGAATAATCTACTTTCACATTGGTTAATCCAACCACTTGCTCCGATTGCATTTTTGGACTAGGCTGTGGCACAGTTACTTGTGCATAAGTCGATAAACTCATCGCTAATACTGCTGTTACAAATATTTTTTTCATGCTTATATTATTTATTATGGTTATTTAATCCTGATTGCAACCAATTGGCATATTCTTCTACGTCGGGTGTATAACCTACTGGCTCTGCTAACTGATTTTCGTTTTCGTCTAACAAAACGTAATATGGCTGTGCGTTCATTTGATATTTTTCAATTTGGAAATCGCTCCATTTGTTTCCGATAGTGCGGATTTTCTTGCCTGTTGTTTCCGAAATATATTGTTCGTCTTCAGGTAACGGCTTTTTGTCATCTACATACAATGAAATCAATACATAATCATTCTTGATTTTAGACAATACCTCTTCTTCAGACCAAACATAATCTTCCATCTTACGACAATTTACACAAGCAAATCCGGTAAAATCCAATAAAATAGGTTTCCCTACAGATTGAGCATAATCTACTCCGGTTTGATAGTCTGTGAAAGCAACTATTCCATGCGGTCCTTCTTTGGCTCCTTCTGGCAATTCGCCAACGGCAGCACTTCCTCCACCTCCACCAACGCCGTGCGGACTTTCAGAATAAGTCATCGGTGGCGGAAAACCAGAAATCAATTTTAGCGGTGCTCCCCATAATCCCGGAATCATATAAATAGTAAATGTTGATACCAACAATGCCATCAATAATCGTCCTACTGAAATTTTTTCGATTACACTATCGTGTGGTAAACGGACTTTTCCGAGCAAATACAATGCCCATGTACCAAAAACAGCTATCCAAATGGCTAAGAAAACTTCTCTTTCTAACCAATGTTTTTGCAAAACCAAATCGGCATTTGATAAAAATTTGAATGCTAATGCCAATTCTAAAAATCCTAAAGATACTTTTACAGTATTCATCCATCCTCCGGAACGCGGTAATGAATTTAACCAACCTGGAAAAACGGCAAACAACATAAATGGCAAGGCTAAGGCTAATGAAAAACCAAACATTCCTACAACCGGAGCTATCCCTCCAATGGAAACTGATTGTACCAAAATACCTCCAATAATTGGTCCTGTACAAGAAAAAGATACGATTGCCAACGCCAACGCCATAAAGAAAATCCCGATCATTCCGCCTCTATCTGCCTGACGATCTACTTTGTTTGCCCAAGAATTTGGCAACATAATTTCAAATGCTCCTAAAAAAGACACCGCAAAAACCACTAATATCGAAAAGAAAATTACGTTGAACCACACATTGGTGGACATGGCATTGAGTGCGTCTGCTCCAAATATATTGACCACTATCAGCCCCAAAACTACGTAAATTACAATAATTGAAATTCCGTAAATGATTGCATTTCGGATACCTTTGGCTCTGTTTTTACTTTGTTTGGTAAAAAAACTAACCGTCATCGGAATCATTGGAAACACACATGGCGTAAGCAAAGCCGTAAACCCAAAGAGAAATGTGGTAATGAAGATTCCCCACAAACTTTGGCTTTCTACTTCTTTTATTGGTTTATCGACAGTTTGGCTGTCTTCTTCGGTTGTTTGTTTATCGTTTTGCTGTTGCTGAAAAGCTTCAAAATTTCTAACTTCCTGTGCAGTTTGTGCTTTTAAATCAAATACAAAATATTTTTCTTGATTAATACAAACATCTACACAGGCTTGGTAAAATAGAGTCAGTTGTATATTTTCTGCATCAGGATTGGTAACTTTTACTTTTTGTGTAAAAGTTACTTCATCGGCAAAATAATATTCATCAACTTCAAAAACATCGTTATATTGACTAATATATTCACTTTCTTCTGCTTTACCTATTGGCTCATAATTGCCTTCTGCATTTTCAAAAATAAGCTCTGTGGGTAGCGGCCCTCCCAAAGGTGTATCTTGAGAATACATGTGCCAACCTTGTTCAATAGTACCATTTAAGGTAATGACATATTCATTGTCTCCTGATTGTTCTATCTTCGATTGCCATTTAACCGGATCTTGGATTTGAGCAAATCCGGCTGTGGTAAGTAAAAATGTTAAAATAAAAATGATTGTTCTCATTATGAAATATACTTAATTTGTAATTGTTTTTCTGTTTTTTCTGTTACCTTAAATCTATCATCCATTCGATGACCAATAATCCAGATAATCTGATTGTTGTTATCGGTCAAAATCCAAGTAGCTGCTTTTTCAAAAAGCGTAAACTTTTCATCTTTGAAATATTTACTCAACTTTTTCTTGCCTTTCATCCCATAAGGATAGAAATAATCACCAGACTGCCATCGTCTTATATGCAACGGAAATACTAACAAATCTCCATCGACAACAATCTGATTTTTATCAGTTACAGGATTTTTTTCTTCAAAAATACCCAAAGTTAATAATATTGGTTCAAAAACCCTCTCTTCTCCTTGGTTAATTTTATAAGATTCTTCCTTTTGCTGTAATTTATCTGGTTTTACAATCAGTTTTTCTCTGTCTTTCAACAAAATATGTGTAGATGAAAAAATCTGTTTTCCACTTTCGGCATCTATCAACTGGCGGATATCTTCCCAGGCAGTGAAATTATATTTTTTCAAAAAATGATACAAAAATGCTTGCGGATTTCTGTAGGTTTTCAATTTTGTAATATCGATATGCGTTTCTTCATTTTCGGCATAATGCACACAATGGTTTTCAAATCCTGCAATGGCTTCTTCTAAAATATCATTAACCTGATGGAGATGTGCCTTGGTCTGAACAAAAGATTGAAGAAATTGCGTATTAATACTTTCCAAAACCGGCACTACATGATGGCGAATACGATTTCGGATATATTTGTCTGAAGCATTTGATTGATCTTCTCGCCAATCCAGCTGATGTGCTTTCGCATATTGCAAAATATCCTGTTTACTAAACGGCAACAACGGACGGATAATTTCGTCGTTTTCGCGAATACCCAACAGTCCACTCAACCCTGTGCCACGTGCAAAATTGATTAGAAAAGTTTCTGCATCGTCATTCAAATGATGTGCGGTTGCCAAACACGCATAGCCGTGTTGTTCTTTCAATTCGTCAAACCAATCATACCGCAATTTTCGGGCTGCCAATTGTATGGACAGATGATTTTCTTCTGCATATTTTTTGGTATCCACCGTCATCAGGTGCAAAACCAAATTATTCTCTTTGGCAAAATGCTCAACAAACTTTTGGTCTTGTTCACTATCTTCTCCTCTTAACTGAAAATTCACATGAGCAACGGCAATATCAAAGTTTTGCTTTTTTAAAATATACGTCAAAACAATGCTATCCACACCACCGCTCAACGCAACAAGAAAAGGTACACGCTTGAGGTGCTGATATTGCTCTGCAATTGTTGATTCTATAGTAGTTAAAAAACTCATTGGTCAAAATTACGCAAATTAGTTCATACTACCGAAAATATGTCGTTAACAAAAAACTGCCCGAAATCGTTATTTCGGGCAGTTTGATGATTGATATATGTGCTACAAATTATTTTTGTGCTTTGGCTTTGCTTACTTTATCTGCCATAATCAAAGCATTGTATAAATTCACAAATTTACCAGAAGTTGAAATATCTTGGAAATTGCGTTTGTCTAAGCTATCTCCAGACACAATCACGTCAAAGTTTACCGGCACACCCGATTCTTTCATAATTTGTTTTACCTCTGGAGCAGTAAGGCTTGGGTAATAAGAACGAATCATCGCGGCAACACCGGCAGCATTCGGCGATGCCATTGATGTTCCTTGTAAGTACTCATACCCTCCATGCGGAACCGTTGCATAGATTTTTACACCTGGTGCAAATACGTCCACATCAACATGTCCGAAGTTTGAAAACTCAGCAACCATTTTTTCTCCAAATGTAGGATTCAATGCACCTACTACCAAGAAATTATCACTGATTTCGTCGCGTTCACCAAATTTTCTATCATTCGGATAACGTTTGATTTCTTCGCCTTCAACCGGATTCAAATCCATGCTGTCATTACCAGCAGCTACAACAATCAATACGTCTTTTTCGGCTGCATATTTGATAGCGTCATAAACCCACTCGCTGTGTTGAGCGTAATATTTACCGAAACTTCCGTTGATTACTTTCGCTCCGTTATCGGCTGCATAACGAATAGCCAATGCAATATCTTTGTCGTATTCGTCACCATCCGGCACCGCTCTTACCGACATGATTTCAACATTTTTGCTAGCAATACCATCGCCACCCAAACCGTTTCCACGAACCTGACCAATGATTCCGGCTACGTGTGTTCCGTGCTTAGCGTGGTCTCTATCGCCCAATACATCATTGTTACCATAATCAGTATCAGTAATATCATCCGGATTGTCGCCAACAACAGCTCTTCCGTCAAAG
This sequence comes from Flavobacterium sp., assembly GCA_035306305.1. Taxonomy (GTDB): domain Bacteria; phylum Bacteroidota; class Bacteroidia; order Flavobacteriales; family Flavobacteriaceae; genus Flavobacterium. The sequence continues at coordinate 23,472 of DATGOD010000031.1, read as the reverse complement.
TTTACATTCAGATTATAATCAACTTGTGAGCTGTAATAATCAGACATATCATCGATATAATTGTATCCATCAACGCCTGCCATATAAAGATTCAAGAACAAGCTTGTTCCTGCTTTTACTTCATCAGGAGCGTCTTCCGGAATAGTAGCTAAATCTTCTTTAGTAAATTTATCTTTGCCCAAATATTCAGCTACCGTCGTACGCATTTTTTTGAACTGCTCTACACGAATTCCTAATGGCTCTAACTCTGCCAACTTTTGCTCCAACTCAGCTTTAGCCGCTTTGTATTGTTCCGAACCATCGTCGCCTTTTTTCACGATACGAGTAAGTTCTAAGTTTTCAGCATTCGCTTCTCCTAAAAGATTCCAACCATGTATATCATCTACATATCCATTATTGTCATCATCAATTCCGTTTCCAGCTTTTTCTTTCGGATTAGTCCAAATGGCGTGTTTCAAATCTTCGTGGTCAATTTCAATACCTGAATCAATAACTGCTACAAGTACTTTTTGTCCTTTTTTCTTTTTGATGATAGATTCATACGCTCTGTCCACCGACATTCCTGGCACAGTATCATTCAAAATATCTAAATGACTCCAACGTTTTAATTGGTCTTCGCTCAAATCAGTCGTTCTTGTCGGAAGATTATCTACTGACGTAATAGGTGTCATTGTGCTCAAATCTGGTAAAGTCTGTACAGATTTACAGCTTGTTAATGCAACCGCTAATGCTGCGGATAAATAAAATGGTTTTGTAAATTTCATGTTTATATGATTTATCTGTGGTAATAAGTTGTAAATATATTTCTTGTGTTACAATCTACATCGACTTTAACATTATTTTAAAACCTCATCAATCGACAATACCTCATCAAGTCGAGGACCTTTATCGGTATGTTGCAAGGTTATAATTGGGTTGTGTGCATCATGCTCCAAAAACAGTAAAAATTGTTTATCAACTGCTAATTTCAGGAACTTTTCTTTTTCTGCCAAAGTCAGCAAAGGGCGAATGTCATAGCCCATCACATAAGGTAAAGGGATGTGCCCAGCTGTGGGTAATAAATCAGCGCAAAAAGCGATGGTTTTGCCTTTGTAATCAATCAGCGGAATCATTTGTTTTTCGGTATGTCCATCAGCAAAAAAAATACCAAAACCCAATTCAGATTCTGTCAGCAAATCACCCTCTGGCCGTTGAATAAAATGCAATTGCTCCGCTTCTTGCAGTGGCAATATATTTTCTGGCAAAAATGAAGCTTTTTCTCTCGCATTAGGTTTTGTTGCCCAATCCCAATGATTATCGTTGGTCCAATATCGAGCATTTTTGAATGTTGGTACGTAACCTGTGTGGTCTTTATTCCACGAAACAGCTCCTCCAACGTGGTCAAAATGTAAATGTGTGAGAAAAACATCGGTAATATCGTCTGAATGAAAACCTTTTTCTTTGAGCGATTTCTCTAATGAATGTGCCCCCCATAAATGATAATAGCCAAAAAACTTGTCCGATTGCTTATCTCCCATCCCGGTATCTATCAAAATAAGACGATTACCATCCTCGATGAGCAAACACCGAGCCGCAATATCTATTTGATTATTTTCATCTGCAGGATTTGTACGAGTCCAAATTGATTTGGGCACAACGCCAAACATGGCTCCACCGTCTAATTTGAAATTTCCGGCTTCGATTGCATGTAATTTCATATCTAATTTTAACTTTGGAGGTAAAGGTACAATTTTTCTTTGTAGATTGTATAGGTGTCCTGTGTTTTGGTTTTATGATTATTGCTAAAAATCCTATTTATAAAAGTTCAGACGAGCTCATTAATAAAAAATCCTGAAATTTTTCAATTCCAGGATTTTTTATTAGCGTAAAGCAATTATTATATTCCGATTTCGATTTGAAATCTCACATACCAATCTTTTTGCTTACTTCCGTCCAAAAACTTCATTTCGTCCAGAGTAAACTCTGTTTGAACTTTGAAAGCATGCTCCCAAATGTATTTGGTCAAACCAATGCTAAATTGATTTTTGTTTGGCATATTGGCTTGAAACAATTCGTCTTTCATTTTTTGAGTAGAAAAACGGCCTATTACCTCATAATCTTTCGGAAAAACATAACTCAGCTGATAATCCATTCCGTGTCCGGCATAAACCATCGCTTGGCTCAAATTTCCGTCTGCATCCAATCCTTCTGTAATCGGGTTAGAAGCATCTCTTTGCATATAAGACACCATTCCGGCCCAGCCGTTATATTTCAAAATCGCATCGAAAAACATCGATTTTAATGTCGTTGGCTCATACAAAGCTGTTCCCATTGTTCCTCGGGTTTTCATGCTTTTGTTATTTTGATGATACACCCCCGATAACATTAACTTAGGTTTCGGCTCTCGCATAATATCTCCTTCAAAATATTCTCCTCCTTTGGTAAATGCACCTAAAGGATATAATTCAACCTTTCCGGTCAAAGCAATATTACTGTCCTTCTCGCTCCAATTTCGCCCTTTACCACTGGTGATAGCAGTTTTGATATTCCACGAAAATTTATCTTGATGCTGATTCAAATAATACACCTGAAAACCAAAATCACGATCGAGATTGAATTGTGCATTATTAATCGAACGGTCTGTTAATTGTAAGGCTCCGGAAGAATTAACACGTTGGCGGTTACCCGGTAATTTGGTTTGTCCAAAGATAAACGCCCAATTCTTATTAGGACTATACCCTACCGTTGCATCTCGGATAATATTCAGGTTTTGCCCGTCTTCCATCGGTCCACCCAAATCTCCCGGAGAAAAAGATAGCTGCAAAGCATACTGAAATTTTGGGTTACCTACATAACCATCAAATCGCAAGCGCAAACGACGAATTTGTGCCTCATATTCCGAATCACGTTCTGCATCGTCGTATTCGTAATAAGTTACTCGATTTTGCATACGAAAACGTATGTTGAACTGAAACAAACTATCAGCCGAAGTCATTCCTAACCCTTTCCCATAATTATAATAAGGTAATGCTGACAACTTAAATTCTTCATCATAATCAGCATGTTTACTGTTGTCTTCTTGCGACCATAAAGCCATGGGTAATAACAACAACATTAGTAATGGTAATACTTTTTGCATATTAAATATTTATTAATAGTAAATTGCATGCAAATCTATTCTTATCTTTGTCTTTAGAAAAGACCTCTTTGTTACCAAATCATTAAACTATTGTAAATGGAATATCAATACACCGCCTATCGATTTACGATTTCGCCCAAACAACCGGCGTCGGATATATTACTTGCCGAATTAGGCGAAAAAGAATTTGAAAGTTTTGAAGAAACCGAGACCGGACTCATCGCTTATATTCAGCAACAATATGATACTCCAAACATTTTAGAAGATGTACAAATCCTTCAATCTGCCGATTTTTCTATCAGTTACACTAAAGAAAATATCACACAGGTGAATTGGAATGAAGAGTGGGAAAAGAATTTTTCTCCTATCGATGTGGACGGAATTTGCTACGTCAGAGCTCCTTTTCACAAACCTAAGAATGTGCAATACGAAATCGTTATCGAACCTAAAATGAGTTTTGGTACTGGTCATCACGAAACGACTTATCTGATGATGAAGTATTTACTAAAGTTAGACCTCAACGACAAAACTGTTTTGGATATGGGATGCGGGACGGCAATTTTGGCAATTTTGGCGATGATGAAAGGTGCCAAACAAGCCGACGCTATTGATATTGACCTTTGGTGCTACGAAAATTCATTAGAAAATCTTGAGAAAAATAACATCCAACATGTAACCGTTATCGAAGGAGATGCAAGTGTACTGCCAAATGAACCGAAATATGATTTGGTTATTGCCAATATTAACCGAAACATTTTATTGACGGACATATCACAGTATGCCAAAACTATGAAAAACAATTCAGATATACTTTTTAGCGGTTTTTATACCGAAGACATTCCTGCCATTAAGGCAGAAGCCGAGCGAAATGGTTTGGTTTTTGTGGACAATATGGAGAAAAATAATTGGGTAGCTTTACACTTTCAAAAACACTAAAAGAATGAGCACAATTGAAAAAATAAAAGAAGAAATTGCCATTGAAGAATTGCTGACCAGCAACAAAGAATTAATTCTTTTTAATGATGAGGTCAATACTTTTGACCACGTTATCGACACATTGATTCGCATTTGCAATCACGATTTGATTCAGGCTGAGCAATGTGCGATGTTGGTGCATTACAAAGGAAAATGCAGCGTAAAAACCGGTTCGTATGAAGAACTCGAACCAATGTGTACCGGCTTGCTCGATGCCGGATTAAGTGCGGAGATACAGTAATACCCTGCACTTATTTTTAGCTATTTATTCACTCATGATGATACGGTTCATTTCGCAAAATGGTATATCCTCGATATAATTGTTCAATAAAAAACAAGCGAACCATTTGATGAGAAAAAGTCATGGACGACAAAGAAATTTTGCCGTTTGCTCTTGCATACACCGCATCGGAAAAACCGTAAGGTCCACCAATCACAAAAAGGAGATTTTTAATTCCGCTGTTCATCCGTTTTTGCAAAAAATCGGCAAATTGTATACTGGAAAATGTTTTCCCTTTTTCGTCCAATAAAATCAACCAATCGCTTGAGGAAACTTTGGCAAGCAACAGCTCCCCTTCTTTTTCCTTTTGCTGAACAACGCTTAGGTTTTTCGCATTTTTTATATCCGGAATAATTTCCAAATCAAACTTTACATAAAACGATAATCTTTTTACATATTCGTCAATCAGTTTTTGCAAATTGTTATCGTCTGTTTTGCCTACTGCCAATAGTTTAATATTCATTCACTTGTTTTTTCGATATACTAAAAATCAATTAGATTCTTCCTGCGTCAGAATGACAATTCGTATAATTACATTAACAAACATTCAAAATCAATCAATACGTTTATCTTTAATCAAATCGATGCTTTCCGGGTTCAACAAAGTTGAAGTATCTCCAAAATCAGCAAAATTACCTTCGGCTATTTTACGCAAGATTCTTCGCATGATTTTTCCCGAACGCGTTTTCGGCAAACCTGCTACGAATTGTATTTTGTCCAATTTGGCAATCGGTCCGATATGTGTAGCAATATGCTGATTGATTTCGTTTCTCAAATTGGTTTGGTCTCGTTTTTTCCCAGTTTGTTTCAGTGTGATGAACCCATACAAAGCATTACCTTTGACTTCATGCGGATACCCCACAATCGCTGATTCTGCCACAGCCGGATGTTCGTTAATGGCATCTTCGATAGGTGCCGTACCAAGATTGTGTCCAGAAACAATCACGACATCATCTACCCGACCTGTGATTCTATAATAACCTACCTCATCTCGCAAAGCTCCATCTCCAGAGAAATATTTGCCCGGAAAAGCTGAAAAATAAGTATCGATATATCTTTGGTGATCGCCCCAGATAGTTCGAGCCATTCCCGGCCAAGGATATTTGATACAAAGACTGCCTTCGGCTTGATTACCTTCGATTTCATTGCGTTTTTCGTCCATCAATACAGGTTGAACTCCCGGAAGCGGAAGCGTTGCATAGGTTGGTTTTGTTGGGGTTACATACGGTAACGGTGCAATCATAATTCCGCCTGTCTCGGTTTGCCACCAAGTATCGGTAATCGGGCAACGTCTGTCGCCCACGTGATTGTTGTACCAGTTCCATGCTTCTTCGTTGATTGGTTCACCTACTGAGCCTAATACTTTTAATGAAGATAAATCGTATTTGGTAACCCAATCTGCACTTTCTTTCGATAACGAACGAATCGCTGTTGGTGCGGTATAAAACTGAGAGACTTTGTGCTTTTCGATGGTTTGCCAAAAACGCCCGGCATCAGGATAATTGGGAATTCCTTCAAACAAAACCGTTGCTGCTCCGTTGAGTAACGGGCCATAAACAATGTATGAATGTCCGGTAACCCAGCCAATATCTGCCGTACACCAATAGACATCATTTTCTTCGTAACGGAAAACATTTTTGAAAGTATAAGCCGTAAAAACCATGTATCCGGCGGTGGTATGCACCATACCTTTTGGATTTCCGGTCGAACCAGAAGTGTAAAGAATAAACAGCGGGTCTTCTGCGTCCATAATTTCGGCGACGTTATCGGCAGAAGCGTTGTCCAGCAAAGGTTGTAACCATTTGTCGCGACCTTCTTTCATCGGAATATCGGCTTGGGTTCTTTGCACGACCAAAACAGTATCTACATTGGGCGTTTCGGTCAAAGCTTCATCAACGATTCCTTTTAAATCAATGGTTTTGTTTCCTCGAAAAGAACCGTCTGAGGTTATCAAGATTTTGGCATCGCAACCGTTGATTCTCGAAGCCAATGCCGAAGCTGAAAAACCGGCAAAAACCACCGAGTGAATGGCTCCAATGCGTGCACACGCAAGCAATGCAACCGCCAATTCTGGAATCATCGGCAGGTAAACGCAGACTCTATCGCCTTTTTTGACGCCATGGTCTTTCAGTACGTTTGCCATTTTACAAACTCGGCTGTATAGCTCGTTATAACTGATGTGTGTGGCTTTTTCTTCTGGGTTATTGGGTTCAAATATAATGGCGGTTTTGTCGCCTCTGTGTTTTAAATGTCGGTCGATACAGTTTTTGGTGATGTTGAGTTTGGCGTTTTTAAACCAAGTGATTTTGGCTTTAGACATATCGTGTTCTAAGACTTTATCCCACTTTTGATACCAAATAAAATTTTCGTCTGCAATGCGTCCCCAAAACTTTTTAGGTTCGCGAACCGATTTGTTGTATAATTTGAAATATTGCTCTAGGTTTTCTACTTTATAGTAATCCATAATTCGATAGGTTATGATTGAAGTTATATTTCGTTCTGTCAAATTTACTATTTTTCTTGATTTTTTCCTATGATTTTTTTGGGTAAATGACGCTTCATTTCTACTCATCTGTTGCTAAAACTTCAGTTTACAACTTGCGATTGTATTGCTACGGTTTACATTTATGTTACTACCACTTAACATTTGTATCTTTTACTCTTACAATCGCATCTTTTGCCCTTACAATTTAATTTATTACTCTTACAATTGCATTTATTGCATTTGATTTTGCATTTATTTTACTTTACATTGTATTTATATAGGTAATTGCCTATAAGAATAAGCTATAATTCAACATTTATCCCATATAATATGTATTTTTTAGCAAAAAAAACTCCAAGGTTTGAGATGCCGTGGAGGTTTTGGGTAATATCCGATATTTGGTCTGTTGTTATTTTGTTTTATTACTTCTTACATTCATCTTAATCTCTTTCATTTTTTGATTTGTTTTTTGTTGCATTAATCAATTTATCAAAATCGCTTTCGTAACTTTTGTCTTGTATCACTCTAAATTTTTCGTATTCGGCTTCGGCTTTTAGTTTGGCTTCGAGCGAGGATATTTTTCCTTTGTCAGTCAAAATCGGGTAATTGGATAGTTCCAAAAAGTTATCAAGGAATTTTGCCCATTGCTGCATATTGAAAGTAAATCCGCGTTGTGCGTTGTTTTCTGCCAAATCCAAATAAGCCGAAACAATTCTGTTTAGTTCAGTAATGTGCTGGTTCGACAGATAATTTTTGGCAACCGTAACGTCGCTTTTCTGAATTTTTCCGTCGGGAGCATCTTTCCAAGTTTTCAATCCCATATAAATTTTGGTGGCATCTGCTTGGGTATAAATAATTTCGGCAGCTGTTTTCCCGGTGATTGCCCAATGCAGTTTGTTTTGAACGCTTGCAAAAAAATCTTGGGTTTGCTGACTGTCTTTATCATAATCGGTACTTAGTGCATACAAATCGGTGATTTTTTGATAAAACCGTCGTTCGCTGGCTTGGATTTCCCGAATACGTTCGAGCAATTCGTCAAAATAATCTTGTCCAAAATTTTTGCCTTGTTTGAGTCGTTCGTCATCCATTACAAAACCTTTGATGATAAACTCGTTCAAAGTTTCGGTTGCCCATTTTCTGAACTCGGTTGCCTGCACAGAATTTACTCTGTAGCCCACAGCCAAAACGGCTTCTAATCGGTAGAATTTTGTATCATAAACTTTACCGTCTGTGGCAGTTGTTTCCATTTTGGAAATAACTGATTTTTCTTCTAATTCTTTGGTTTCAAAAATATTTTTCAAATGTTTGCTCACAGCAGGCACTCCCACTGCAAATAGTTCTGCCATAGATTTTTGAGTAAGCCAAAATGTGCCATATTGAAAATATACGGATACATTTTGCTGTTTTGCCGTGCCGTTAAAAAGTAAAATATCCTTTGGTTTCATTTTATTGTTTTTATGTTTTCTACATCAATCCTCTCCCATTGTTTGGGCGATTTTGTCGATATTGAGGCTGCTTACCATGGCGTTGAAAATCTCGTAGTAGGTAGATTTATTTTCATACAATTCTTCGTGTGTGCCTTGTTCCATCACTTTTCCTTTTTCGAGCACTACCACATTTTCGGCATCAATTATTTGCGAAATACTATGCGAAATGATGATAACCGTTCGGTCTTTTTTGATGGCATCGAGGCTTTTTTTGATGCGTTCGGTTGCGATGGCATCTAAACTGGCTGTGGGTTCGTCGAGGAAAATAATAGGCGGATTTTTCAAAAACAATCGAGCGATGGCAATGCGTTGTTGTTGTCCGCCCGACAATAAATTTGCCTGTGCGTCATAACCTTCGGGCAATTCCATAATCTGGTTGTGGATATATGCTTTTTGGGCGGCTTCCATCACTTCTTCTCTACTGGCATCGGGTTTTCCGTACAAGATATTTTCGGCTATTGTTCCTTTGAAAATATGATTTTTTTGTAAAACCAATCCAATGTTTTTTCGTAGAAACTCGGTGTCATATTCTTGCAAATCTACTCCGTCGAGCGTGATGCTTCCTGATTTCGGGAAATAAAATTTGTCTAAAAGATTGATAATCGTACTTTTTCCTGCTCCGCTCAACCCGACCAAAGCTGTGATTTTGTTTGGCGGTACGGTAAGCGAAATATCGTGCAAAGCTTTGGTGCCGTTTGGATATTCAAAATCTACATTTTTAACTTCAATCAGCCCGGTTATTTTCTCGGGTATATAATTCCCGGAAGGTTCTTTTTCGTGTTCCGCATCCAAAATTTCAAAAAAACTTTCGGAATAAATGAGTGCGTCATTGACTTCATCATAGATGCGATGCAACTGCCGAATCGGTGCCGAAACGTTGTTAAACAACATGATGTGAAACATTATGGCTCCGATGCTCATCGAGCCGTTCAGCACAAAATAGGCGGTGAGAATAATGATAACCACTATACCGATTTGCTCCAGAAAGCCTTTGACGCTTTCAAACAGAAAACTCAATTTGCGGGTTTGCATTTGGTTTTCGGTCATGTCGTACTGAATCTGTTTGTGTTTTTCGGCTTCCAGCGGTTCACGCACAAACGATTTAATCACGGTGATAGATTCAATCAAGCCGATGATTCCGGCACTTTTGTTTTCTCGATATGTACGCATTCGCCGTCTGAAACCGTCTAACTTTTTCGCTTGCATTTGGCTGACAATGAAATATAGCGGCACGATACAAAGGCTGACCAATCCGATATAAAAATTGGCAGAAAACATAAAAAACAAGGCTACAATCGAATTGGCAAAAAGTGGTAATATGTTGATGAAAAAGTTTTGTACCAATCGGGTTAAACTCGAAATTCCCATATCGATACGGGTTTGTAGCTTGCCACTTTCGTGCTCGGTCGAGGTATAAAATGCCAGTCGATACGTCAAGATTTTTTCTACAATCATTTGTGCGAAATCTCTTGAAATAAATATTCGCAATTTTTCTCCGTAAAATTTCTGTCCAAACTGAATCAAGGCATAAATCAGTTCTTTGGAAAGTAAAACAACGGTAATGAAAATCAAGAGGCTTTTTCCGTCGGCGAGTTTTTTTCCTTCGGTAACCAGCACGTTTACTTCATCGACGGTGTATCTGAGAATGTAGGCATTTACTTGTGCCATAAGCGAGCCCACCACTGTGAGAATTAGTGTAGCGAGTACCAGCCATTTGTATGGTTTGACGTAGTGAGAGACTTTTTTGAATAATTGAATTATCGTCAAGGTAAATTTTCTTTTAAGCAATAAACAAATTCAGCCACGAATAAGAGCCTGTTTAAAATTCATATAATAATTTGTTTATGTTTCTTTTTGGTCATAAAGGCGTTAAATTTTAAAACGATAGCTCTGCTATTCTTTTAAAATTTGCCTTTTTCTGTCTCAAAAATAACCTATAAACATTTTTACAATACAAATTTAAACAGGCTCTAAGTAAAACTAGTGTGGCTGAAAATATTTTGTGTGTGATTATCTACTAAAAAAGGTAAAAAATTCCGGCAGAATATTGCAAGTGTGTTCCTGCGTCATCATTCGTGATGTTTTGTCTGTACACCGCTTCTACATTGATTCCGAAACGGCTAAACCATCTTTCGGTTGGGTATCTGTAATCTTTTCCGATACCGAAGTCAACGAGATAAAAGTTTAATCCTGCTCCTCCGCTTACCGAAGTTAAATTTTGATTATCATAACCCAAATAACCTACTCCTGCTTTCACATACGGATCTACATACGGAATATTAAACCCACCACCAAGGCTGTATATCGCTGATACATCGCCTGTGATAATGTTCAAATCGTTTTCAACCAACGCTCCGTTTGAATAATCTCCAACTTTGGCTTGGTTGAACGAAAAAGACATTTCTGCACTAAAGTTGGCTCCCAACTCTCTGGCAATCGCAACTTTTGACGGAATCATCATCGAAATCATCGACGCTCCTTCCGGGCTTTCGTCTGCATTGAAATTCATATCCATCATGTTTACGCCTACGCTTACTTTCCACGGATAATTACCGATAAATCGTTCTTTTCCGGTGATAATCTGTGCATTTGATTGGAATGTACCTACAAATGCTAATAAGAATAACGACAGTACTGTTTTCTGTATTTTTTTCATATCTTTCTTAGTTTTGTGTAAATATATTAAAGTTTATTAAAAAACAAAAAATTATCTGCGTTGTCTTTTTGCTTCAAAAATTAAAATAGATGCCGCTACCGATACATTCATCGAGTCGATTATGCCTTCCATCGGCACAATAATATGCTGTGTGGAATGCTCACGCCAAACCTCTGAAAGTCCCGTCGCTTCAGTCCCTACAACGATTGCAGAACCTTGCGTATAGTTTTGTGAACTGTAATCTTTAGCCTCTTGTAAAATAGCACTAAAAATAGCGATATTTTTTTCTTTCAAAAAATCAATCACCTGCTTCGAACTCGCTGTTGCAATTTGATTGGTAAAAACTCCGCCAACACTCGACCGAACTACATTTGGGTTGTACAAATCTGTTTTTGGGTCGGCCAGTATAACGGCATCAACTGCGGCGGCATCGGCTGTGCGCAACAAAGCTCCGATATTGCCAGGTTTCTCGATAGATTCGGCAACCAAAACCAACGGATTGTCGGGTAATTGCAAGGTGTCTAAATCATGTTTTTTGGCATAAACAACAGCGATAATTCCTTCTGTTTTTTCGCGATAAGCCAATTTCTGATACACTTCTTTCGTCACAGAAACCCTTTGATTTTCTGCTACCTGCGACAGAACCGCATCTGCATTTTGCTTGTCTGTCAATTCTGGACAATAAATCAGATTTTCTATTTCGTATCCGGCTTTGATAGCAATCGAAACTTCTCGCACGCCTTCTACCAAAAACAAACCGCTTTTTTTTCTTTCTTTGGATTTTTCCTGAATTTGAACCAGTTTTTTTATCCACGAATTTTGAACGCTACTGATATGTTTTTCCATTACAACAATCCTCTTGCTTTAAATTCCAAATATTTATTAATCACATCGATAGTGAGATTTTCGGGGCGAGTTAATACAGAATAAATTCCGTATTTCCGGAGTTCTCTCACAATCAATTCTTTGTCGTTATTGAGTTTTTCTGCAATAACCTTATCGTAAATTTGTTGTGTATTTTTAGGTTTAGAATGCACTAATTCATCCAATTCTGAATTTTTAAAAAACACGACAGTCAGCAAATGCAATTTGGCTATGCTTCGCAAATAAGGCAACTGACGATTGAGTCCGTCGAGGGTTTCAAAATTGGTAAACAAAATAATCAAACTTCGTTGGCGAATGTGTTGTTTGGTTTGCACCAAAAGTCTTTCGTAGTCGGATTCTTTGAAATCAGTTTTTACTTGATAAAGCGATTCCATAAATCGTTGTATCTGAACCGGTTTTCTATCTGCTTTGAGTTTGGTATCAACTTTTTTAGAAAAGGTAAACAATCCAGCTTTGTCTGCTTTTTTAATGACCACATTTCCCATCGCCAAACTCGCATTGATGGCATAATCCAATAAAGTAAGTCCAGAAAAAGGCATTTTCATGACTCTACCTTTGTCGATAATCAAATATACATTTTGCGATTTTTCGTCTTGATATTGATTAACCATCAATTGATTACGTTTTGCAGTCGCTTTCCAGTTAATCGTGCGAATATCATCGCCGAAAACGTACTCTTTGATATGTTCAAATTCGGTAGTATGTCCGATTCTTCTGATTTTTTTCAAGCCATGCAAATGCAATTTATTGTGGATAGCCAGCAATTCGTATTTCCGCATTTGGATAAAGGACGGATATGTAGGCACTTCTTTTTGGTTATCAAATCGGTATCTTTTTCTGAATAAATCCAACTTTGTTGAAACGTAAATATTCAAAAAACCAAAAGTATAAACGCCTCTTTCTGTTGGACGAACGCTGTATATTTTTTCGGTTGTCGATTGCGGATTTAATTGAAATTGAATAGAAAAATCTCTTCGTTGAAATTGAAAAGGAATTTCATCGATTATCGTGATGTTTGTTTTAAATTTATAAGAGCTTTCTACCTGAATTTGCACAAAATTCTCATCACCATTCGACAATTTATCACCCAATTCGCGTCGGGCAACAATGCCTTTTTTATGTCCGAAAAGCAGAAAAATATCGACCAAACAAACCACCAAAAAAAGTCCGACAATAACCCACACAACTGGATACAGCCACGCGAAGAAAAACGACAGCACAAACAGCACGGCGATTGTTCCGATACAGTAATAAAACAGATTTGTTGTGTAGAGATTTTTCACGGAAAATTATCTTGGAATTTCGATAGATTGAACAATTTGATTGATGATTTCTCTCGAAGTTACGCCTTCCATTTCCTTGTCTGGCGAAACGATAATACGGTGTTGCAACACTGGCACAGACACGGTTTGAATGTCATCGGGCGTTACAAAATCTCTGCCGGAAATGGCTGCAAACGATTTAGCTGCATTGAGCAACGCAATAGATGCACGTGGCGAAGCCCCCATGAACAACAGCGGATTGTTGCGAGTAGCATTCACGATATTAGCGATATACGCAATCAAATGATTTTCGATGAGGATGTGTTTAACCACTTTTTGGAATTCGACAATTTCTGATTCGGAAATAACAGCTTGTACATCAGCGATTTTATCATTATCTAACAATTCGTGTTCTTTGGTTAAAATACTGATTTCTTGTTCCAATGTTGGATAATCTACCGTGATTTTAAACAAAAAACGGTCGAGTTGAGCTTCTGGCAATTGATACGTTCCTTCTTGCTCAATCGGGTTTTGTGTAGCGATCACCACAAATGGTTCTTTCATGGCATAACGTTGTGCATCGATGGTAACTTGTCGTTCTTCCATCACTTCAAAAAGAGCAGCTTGCGTTTTTGCCGGTGCACGATTTATCTCATCAATGAGAATAAAATTGGAAAATATCGGTCCGGATTTGAATTCAAAATCGTTGATTTTGTTGTTATAAACCGATGTTCCTAAAATATCCGACGGCATCAAATCGGGTGTAAACTGGATTCGGCTAAATCCGGTATTAATCGTTTTTGCCAATAATTTTGCTGTGATGGTTTTGGCAACACCCGGCACACCTTCAATCAGCACGTGACCTTTGGATAATAATCCGACCAAAAGCAACTCAATCATTTGTTCTTGACCAACAATGACTTTACCGATTTCTTGCTTGATTAAATTCGTTTTTTCTTTCAGATTAGATAAATCTATTCGATTTTCAAAAGATAGATTTTCGTTTTCGGGGTTTTGATTTTCTGTCATTTTTCTGTTATTTTTTCGATGGCAGTGTGCATTTTGATTACATCCTGCTCGGTTGCTGTTATATTTTGTGTTTTGTAATGTTCAATCAGCGAAACAAGGTGCTGAACATCTTCAATGTTGCTCCCTGTTTTTTGACTGAGATTTTTGATAAAATGTTCGTCTAACGTTCGAGTATCTACGCGTAAATCTGTTCGCACATATTCCAAAAAGTAAACTATCATCTTGTGAATTAAATCACTGTGATTTTTTTCTAAGTAATACAAATTAGCAATCGTTTTGGCAAATTCCACCGAATGGTTCTCATTGGGTTTAATAATCGGGATAATTCGCTGTTTTCGTTTGCTGTTGAAAAATATGAATAAAAGTATGCCAATCAGCATAAAATACCAAGCCCAACGCAAGGAATCGTTACCTAAGATAAATCGCATGATATTTTGACTTTCGGCTTTAGTCTGTACATCTTTATCAAACCAAACGATTTTGTCGGTATTGATGTAACTCAACAGGCTTTCGGCATAAAGATGATTGTTGCTTTCGAGCAGATGATAATTGGTCAGCATCACGGCATTTGTACCGAAATACAAATTGCCTTTCCCGATTTTCTTTCGGACGAAATTAGGCAAAGTATCATTGGCAACGCCCAAAACTTCTAAGTTTACAGAATCTGTTACGATAAGCGAAAAACCTTGGTTTTCCAACGTAAAATTAGCGTTATTCAAATGCGGATTGAGTAACCTCATCGAACTGATATTTCTATATATATAGTCCAATCCTAAAGTATCGGTCAGGGAATAAACAGCAGTTCCGACATCGCTCAACCAAAACACATCGTGTCCTTGCTTGACTGCCTCTAATATTTTGTTTGAAGATTCCGGGTCGGTGCTATCTTCGACAAGCAACCAAGTTTCTTTTTGGAAATTGACCGTATCGAGCTCTTCGTTGTAATATTCGTAAGGTGTTTTGTTGTATTTTTCGATAGTTGCCGGAGCTACAAGCGGTGAAATTTCTTGGTCAAATACATACAATCCGTATGGAATTTTATCCGAGGTTTTGAAAGTTTTGTTCCAATTAATCGGTTTTGGAATCAATACCTGAACCAATACGACAAGTACCAAACCTATCACCAAATACACAATATATTTTACTGATGATTTCATGATAAATGGTGTTGAATGGTTTGGTTAAACTTTTGTCTAATTTTTTCAAATCCGGCTTGGTCTATATCAAATTCGCCGTACCAAATATTTTCATAAACATATGCCAGATAATCAAATTCTTGTTTGAGTTTATCCGACGAAATTTCGTGTGCATATTCGTGATTGGTTTTGTCCGGATTCCATTTAATGATTTGTTTTTCAGACATGATTTTGAGCATTCGTAAGAAATGATAACGCACCGCAGAACGATATTGCTCACGTTCGACAGCATCTTTGATGAGTTTGTCAAAATCTACTTCGTGAATGTCTTGTTCAAGGTCATATACTTCGACCAATTCTTTTGGTTTTTTGCGGAATATCCAGCGAACATCCTTCACGATAATATACCGAATAAGCAATGCTAACAATACCAAAATGATGATATATGCCGAAATTTTCATCACTTTTTCAATAAAACTCACGGTGTCCAAAGAAGGGTTAGTATTGATTCTCAGTAAATCTTGCACGAATTCTTTGAGTCTGTCCCACCACGTTTTTTCAGATAATCGTTCGTAGGAATAGATAAATTCTGTGCTGGTGTACTTTTCTTTGTAATTGGAACTGAATTTTTTCTGTTCCAAAAACAAGGTATCTTTTTGAAGCAATTCGAGCGGGATAATTTCAGGCTCGACATATTCATCTGCAGCTTCTATTACTTCAACCAATGGTTCTACGCCATCAGCGAGCGTGTCTGACTGTGCTTGAACATAGACCGAAAATAGACCGAAAAATAGTATGTACCGCCAATGCTTATTCATCCAAGCCGATTTGATCGATTTCTGATTGAGCAAAAACGCTTTCTCTTTTTTCCATTTCGCCGTAATATATCAAACCAAAATTGATGATAATTACATTGTTGAGCAACATACTTACCAGCAATGTTACCGCATATAAAACTCCGAATGAATATACCATCCAATCAGCATTTTCGAATGAACCTGCATCAGACATTGAAGCAAAACCGATAGCAAAAATAATCACATACGGAACCATTGAAATAATCGTTGTAACTAATTGGATAATCATATATATAATCAAATTACAACCAACGATTTTCCAAAAATTGTTGTGTAAAGTATTGAAAGCAAAACCTAAAGCTTCAAAATAACCCGATTTTTTGTTGATATAATGAAACAACGACAGGTAAACCAACGCACTAAAATATGGTATCAGCAAAATAATTAGGAAAATTCCGATGATGATAATCATCAAAAATGAAGCAATTACAGCTGCAACCGCAAGCATAAATCCAACCACAAAAAAAGTAACGAAACAAAACAACAACATTCTGCCAAAGTTTTGTCTTATCAATGAAGATATTTCTCCTGATTTGGGTTTGAAATCGGTGTTGTTCTCCAGTAATTTCATGTAAAAAACCGGATAAGACATTTGGATTATCGACAAAATAATCAATATGATTAACATCCCTAATCCAATAAGTAGCATCCAACCACTATTGTCTGCAATATAATTATCGATATAAGGATTGAATTGACCTGAATTTGACAAACTTCCAAAAACAGTATCCATATAAAATTTGGATATAATATATCCGAACACCATGGTCAAAATCAATATCAAAAAATTGATTTTCAAATAATTGCCAAAGTAGTTTTTCCATTTCAGTTTAAAAAAACCAAAGGTGTCGTTAAACAACTCACCGAAATCTCTCTTTTTAAATAATTCAAACATGTTTGTGGTGTTTTTGATATACTTTTTTTGGATAAATAAGGTAATAATAACTAATCAGCCCCAGCGTTCCGAAGATAATCAAATAATTTAAAACATCGGGCATTGCCAGTGCATAGCGCGTGATATAACCCTCGATAATTCCGGCAAAAATGGTAAACGGAATGGTGCTGATATAAATTTTAAAACTGTTTCTGAAACCGATTTTGAACGAATTCATTCTCGAATAGGTTTTCGGAAAAAGTATGCTTGCCCCGAGAATAAACCCAGCTGCCGATTCGATAACGATAGCAAAAATTTCCATTGAACCGTGTAGCCAAATTCCGCGAATACTTTCCATAAAAACGCCTTCTTGATAAAAGAAATATTGAAACGAGCCGAGCATGATTGCATTGTAAATCACAAACAACAAAGTGCCGACACCGCCTGCAATGCCAAACAAATAACAGCGTAAACCAACATACAAATTGTTGAGCGTAATACCAAAAGAGCTTCCCCAATTAGAACTACTTTGATAAACCGCCATAGCATCGCCATTTTCAATATTTTCGAGTGTCATATTCACATAAGCATCACCCATTATCAATCGTACAAAACTGTGGTCATTTGCCGACGAAATCACGCCTATACCAATAAAAATCGCAAAAACCACAAAGGCAAAATACACATACTTTCGATGAGCATAAACTGCCAACGGCACATCTACTTTGAAAAATTGGGCAAATTTATTTTGCTCATATCGCTTTGTTTTATATACCTTTTGATAAATTTGTGCCGATAAATAGTTCAAGTATTTTGTAAGTTTGCTTTTTGGGTAGTACGTTTGTGCAAAAGACAAATCATTGATGAGTTGTACATACATATCGGCCATTTCGTCGGGCGTTTTTTTAACTCCACCAGAAATAACCTTTTCGTACGCCACCCATTTGTCTCGGTTTTGTTTTATAAAAGCAACTTCTCTCATAGGTTGGCTAAATTAAAAATTATGAATGAATTATCCATCAATACCTCACAAAATGTTAATATTAATTTTGTCGTAGCCTCGCTCGGCGAACGAATTATTGCTTTTGTGATTGATTCAATTATCAAATATGCTTATTATTTAGCCATCAGTTTTTTCATTGCATTGCTAGGAATCCGTTTCAGTATGTTCGATTCTTGGGAAAGCATGACCATTTCTTTTTTCATTTATTCTCCAGCAATTTTTTACACCTTGGTATGTGAAAGTTTGATGAGTGGGCAAACCATCGGAAAAAGGATTATGAAAATTCGCGTCATCAAAATTGATGGTTACCAAGCATCATTCGGTGATTATTTAGTTCGTTGGTTGTTTAGGGTTGTCGAAATCGTTTTGTTTATGGGAACGATTGCCGTGATGTCAATTATTTTCAATAGCAAAAATCAACGTTTGGGCGATATGCTTTCCGGAACAGCAGTAGTAAGTTTGAAAAATCGTTTTGCCTTGAACCTCAATTTTCTACGTAACCTACAAGAATATCAACCTCAATTTCGACAAGTATTACATTTTTCGGATAATGATATGCGGATAATCACCCAAAGCTATCACAAAGCACTGGAAGACAACAACATTCAATTAGAGAAAAAACTTGTTGAAAAAATAGAAGAAGTGCTACAAATGAAAAACCCGTATGAAAACAGACAAAAATTCATTAGCACAATTATCAACGATTACCAATTTTTGACTCAACAATGAGCAACATAGACGTTTTTTTGATAGTCGATATTTTAGGAACTATCGCTTTTGCTATTTCGGGTGCTTTGGCAGCTATCCGCAAACGTATGGATTTTTTTGGCGTATTGATTATCGCTTTCGTTACGTCTGTCGGCGGCGGAACAATTCGGGATTTGCTCATTGGCGACACGCCTGTTACTTGGATTCGCGGATTGAGTTCGTCATACGTAATATTTGCCAGCGCAATGTTTGCGATTATTTTTCGCAATAAACTAAAGATTTTCCGAACTTCACTTTTTTTGTTTGACACCATCGGGATTGGATTATTCACAATTGTCGGTATCGAAAAAGGCTTAGATTTTCATTTACATCCGTTTATTTGTATTGCATTAGGAACCGTTTCGGCATGTTTTGGCGGTGTTTTACGAGATATTTTATGTAATGAAATTCCGGTTATTTTCCGAAAAGAAATCTATGCAACAGCGTGTATTTCTGGAGGAATTATCTTTTTTATTTTTAGACATTTTTCTGTCAATCAAGACATTATATATTTACTCACTGCCGGCACTGTGATTTCGGTCCGGCTGATGGCTGTGATTAAATCGTGGTCTTTTCCGAAAATAGTGATGAAATAATTTAAAAAAATGTGACTTTTTAAAAAATCGTTGTCTAATATAATAGTTACAGTAAATAAGTAGCTGTAAAAAATAGTTTTGGGTTTGTTTTAAAAGAGCTGAGATTTTTTCTCAGCTCTTTTTTCTTTAGTAAACACATCGTTTTTCCTATAATTTATTTGGTAAGATGTTTTTCTTTTGCAGTATTAGCGTTTGCTTATTCACAATTAACTTTTCGGATTTTTTTCTTTTATATACAATTGTAAAAATTATTGCTATCGCAATAGTTAAGCCCCTAAAAATATTTGCTTTTACATCTCCTAATGCTGAACTATCTACTTCAAATAAACTCCAAGAAAGGTTCATCAAAGTATGTGTAAAAACAGGAACCCATAAATTGTAATTCCATTCAACATACAGCCAGGCGAAAAAGACAGCACCTAAAAATGTAAGTATAAAAATACCTATTAATTCGCTGATGTTCTGACTTTGGTATAAATGCCCGAAAGCAAAAATCAACGCACCAAAAAAGATAGAAGGAATAAACCCCAAACTTGTTTTCTTGAATACCTGTCCGAACAGAAACCCCCTAAAGTAGAGTTCTTCCATAAAGCCAGCAATTAGAGTTCCCGCAATCAAGTTCTCAAAATGAATGTTTGGATTGAATTTAAAAAAGAACAACCCGCCAATAAACATCGGCAAAGAAAATAATATACTTATCCATATTGCAGTAAATATATTTGACGAAAGTCCAAGGCTTTTGAAGATATTGGATGAGGAGTTTATTAAAAAAGTCCCGATAAAAACAGGAATACCGATGATAAAATAGGTCAAAATATAACTAACCAGGCCCTGTTGAGTAATACTATCGAGCCAGACTTTTGCTGACTTAAAATTTGCGAATAGGAAATAATAAATCGCAAAACTTAAGACGACAATAAATAGTGTTTTTTTCGTCTGATTTGATTTCATTTATCATTCAGTCAGTTTACGTGATTAGTTTTAATACTCATTTCACACACAAATTATCCATAGTTTTTTTATTCCTTAGCTTAATCAAGCTATCCCGATAGTTATCAGAATAGCCGGCCCGGCAATATTTTTTTCAAATATTATTCCCACTCAATCGTTGCAGGCGGTTTTGAACTGATGTCGTAAACCACTCTGTTCACGCCTTTTACTTTATTGATAATCTGGTTAGATATTTCCATCAAAAATTCATATGGCAAATGCACCCAATCGGCAGTCATTCCGTCGGTTGATTGTACTGCACGCAAAGCGACTACTTTTTCATATGTACGCTCATCGCCCATCACTCCCACCGAATTAACCGGCAAAAGAATAGCTCCAGCTTGCCAAACTTCGTCATACAAGCCTTTTTCTTTTAATCCGTTGATAAAAATAGCATCAACTTCTTGCAAAATATTTACTTTTTCGGCAGTTATATCACCTAAAATACGAATGGCCAAACCAGGTCCCGGGAATGGATGTCTGCCCAATAATTCGGCATCAATACCTAACGAAGCTCCTACTCTTCTCACTTCGTCTTTAAAAAGCATTCGGAGCGGTTCTACGATTTGTAACTTCATAAAATCAGGTAAACCGCCAACGTTGTGATGCGATTTGATGGTTGCCGAAGGTCCTTTTACTGAGATAGATTCAATCACATCCGGATAAATCGTTCCTTGTCCCAACCATTTCGCATTGGTTATTTTTTTGGATTCGTCGTCAAATACTTCCACAAAAACTCTTCCGATTATTTTTCGTTTGGTTTCCGGGTCATCAACACCTGCCAACGCATCTAAAAATCGTGCAGAAGCATCCACGCCTTTCACATTCAGCCCCATTCCTTTGTATTGGTCAAGCACGTTGTTAAATTCGTTTTTGCGTAACAATCCGTTGTTTACAAAAATACAGTGCAGATTTTCTCCAATCGCTTGGTGAAGCAACACCGCTGCCACCGTAGAATCTACTCCACCAGAAAGCCCTAAAACCACTTTGTCGTCTTGTAACTTTTCTTTTAAATCTCTGACAGTGTCTTCTACAAAAGCATTAGGCGTAAAATCTTGATTTACCTTGGCAATATCCACCAAAAAATTTTTCAACAAAGTAGTACCATCTGTCGAATGATAAACCTCTGGATGAAATTGAATTGCATAAGTGTTTTCTCCTGCTATTTTATAGGCTGCATTCTCCACTTCTTTGGTGCTTGCCAGTTTCACAGCATTTGTTGGCAAAGTCTTAATCGTATCGCTGTGGCTCATCCACACTTGACTTCCAACCGAAATATCTTTGAACAAATCGTCAGAATTATCTATGTAAGCCAAGTTGGCTCGTCCATATTCTCTCGTATTAGATGGTGCTACTTCTCCACCAAAATGATGTGCCAGATATTGTGCACCATAACAAACTGCCAACAAAGGCTTTTTGCCTTTTATCTGTAACAAATCCGGGTGCAAAGCATCTGATGAACGAACCGAATAGGGACTTCCTGACAAAATTACTGCCTGAAATTCATCTAAATTTTCAGGAATCTGATTGTATGGCAATATCTCACAGAAAATATTTAACTCTCTGACTCTTCGAGCAATAAGCTGTGTATATTGCGAACCGAAATCTAAAATAAGTACATTGTGTTGCATTGGGCAAAGATAACTTTTTTTATAAAGTGTATAAAATTATTTTAATTTTTTCAGGAAAAAGCCTTTTGATTTGAATATTAAGCTTTTACAAGGATAATAAAAATACAGTAACGATTTGATAACGGTACTTATTGCAAAACCAATTTACCACAAAGAGTCAACCAGAGCTGAAATTCAAAAAGGAATTACAAAACTTCTTTCATTTGGCACAACATTTTTAGCCAATCCTAATTTGCTAAAACATTTTGAATTAGATACTGGATTAACCAAGCTGGTAGAAATACAATAGTTCACCATATATTCCATAATCGAATAACAATAGAGACATGACAAATTAACACCAAAAGCAAAACCTTTACTTAACAATTTAACCTAATAATTATCTTTTTCCTAAACCTAAATTAATAATAAGATAAGTCTGCAAAAACTTTCAAATGATATCTTGCACCCCATAAAAATATAAATTCCAAATCATTTAAACATGAAATTCAAACATTTACTTTTTGGCAGCATTTTGATTTCTTCAAGTGCTTTCGCTCAGGTTCAAAATGCTGGCGACATCGCTTTTACCGGTTTCAACGCCGATGGTGATGACGATTTGGCATTCGTTACATTTGTAGATATTCCTGCCAACACAACCATTTACTTTTGCGATTCTGAATGGGACGGAACCGGATTCGGCGATGATGAAGGCGACTTTACCTGGAATTCGGGAACAGAAATAATTCCGAAAGGAACCATCATTACCCTAAGTAACATCAGCGAAGATTTAACCGTAAATTACGGAAGCATCACTGAAAATAATGCCGGCGGACTCGGAAATTCTGACGAAGCCATGTTTGCTTTTCTCGGAACTGCACCCAGAACCGTTACCACAATGCTCGCTGCCATTGCAAACGATAATTCGGGTTTTGGAACTTTAGACAATTCCGGTTTGGTTTTAGGACAATCTGCCATTCTTTTGGGTAGCAGTACAGACGTTGCCGAATATACTGGTGCAAGAACCGGTTTTACTCAAAACGAATACTTTACCAGTCTAAATAATTTAGATAATTGGGCACAAGAAGCAGGTTCCGGAGACCAACACGATAACGGCACTGCACCCGATCTTCCTTTTGATTTAACACCGTTCGACATCGAAGAAGGAACCGGAGAAAATCCGGCGATTATCTCATTTGATACCGAATATGATTTTGTAGAAGAAAATGCCGAATCTGTTTTGGTCGAATTAGACATCACCAATGCTTCTGAAAGTGATGCGGCCGTTGAAATTAATTTAGTTGAAGGCGGAAATGCCGAAAACGAAGTCGATTTTGACTTCACTTCTCAATCGCTGACTTTTACGGCCAATTCTACAGAATCTCAAACAATTGAAATCCCGATTTTGATTAATTCGGCAACAAATGAAGACCGTTTCTTTGTGATTGAACTACAAAATTTTGAAAACGGAGTTGCAGGAAG
>DATGOD010000030.1:0-8021 GCA_035306305.1 Flavobacterium sp. | reverse complement strand
TTAGATTATTTTTTTTCATTTCTATAAAATAAGGAACCAAAAAGTCCCAATAATAACCTTTTTTATCTTCTTTTAATTCATCCATAGTTTTACAGATTGTTTCAAACTTTCTAATGAATTGTTCTACTTCTGTTTTGTTTTCGTTTTCCTCCTCGTAATCTAATGCTGAGGCAAGTGTTAACACCAAATCAATAGAAGAAAAATCATCTTCTGTTTCTTTTTTATTTTGCTCTGTTAGTGCAGAGTTAATTGAAATTGAAACAGAGTTGTCCTTATTTTGAGAAATCCCTTGACTCATTAGATTAATGATTCCATCAAAATTTATCTTAGCATTAGATGATTCATTGTTTATTGCCAAAAACCTACAAGATGCTAAAATAGAAGGAATTCTATTGTGTCTTGTAAGAATTGCCAAAGCATTAAATGACCCAAGATGATTAGGGTTTAATTTTGCTGAAATTTGAAACGACTGAACCGCTTCATCATATTTTTTTTGATTGGCTAAAGCTATTCCTTTGTTGAAATAAAGTTGGTAATAATTCGGGTATAATTTCAACCCTTTGTCATAAATTTTTATCGCCTTATCTGGATTGTTTGAATGATCTAAAGCATTTCCATAAGTTACATAAACGGTTTCATTATTTTCTTTCGGATATAATTTTAGAATAAGTTTACAAACTTCTATGGCTTTATCATATCTCTTTAAAGCTTCCAATGTCATTGCTTTTTCCGAAAGAGCCATAATATTGTTTTTGTCCAAATTTAGAGCCTCTTCATATTTTGCTAAAGCTTCGGTATATCTTCCTTCATCGTGGAGATAAACACCTTTATTAACCATTTCTTCAGCAGACGTTTTGTTTTGTGAAAAACTTAGTACAGAAACCAATAAAAAAGGTAAATAGATTTTTTTTATTATACCTGAAAACATAATTCGGTAATTTTATTATGATTATTATCTCAAAACTCTACAAGGTTTTAAAAAGCTTGTAGGATAAGCGTTTTATTTCACTCCGGTACTTCCAAATCCGCCTGCACCGCGTTCTGTTGTAGAAAGTTCTTCTACTTCAGCCCACTCGGCGCGTTCGTGTTTAGCAATGACCATTTGTGCGATTCGTTCGCCGTTTTCTACCACAAACGTTTCTTTGGAAAGGTTGGCAAGAATTACCCCGATTTCGCCGCGATAATCAGCATCAATTGTTCCGGGAGAATTTAAACACGTAATGCCTTTTTTCAACGCCAAACCACTGCGCGGACGCACTTGAGCTTCAAAACCAACGGGCAATTCCATAAACAAACCTGTGGGAATCAATGCGCGTTCCATGGGTTCAATCACGATGGATTCGGTTAAATTAGCACGTAAATCCATTCCTGCCGAAGCAAAAGTTTCGTAGCTGGGCAACGCGTGTTGCGATTTATTGATGATGTTTATTTTCATTTTTTTAATACAGATTTAATTATTCGTTGAATCATTGTTTTTTCGTTGTAGAAAATCAATCCCACGAATATAAGAATGAATAAAATTCCTAAAAAATAATTTTCTCTGAAATTGTAAAAATAACCAAAAGAAAACACAATCGACAAGCCCAAATAGCCAAAAATGGCTTTTTTATCATACGGAATTGGGTAGGATTTTTGTCCTAGAACATAAGAAATCAGCATCATGGAAACATACACCGCCAAGGTTGCAATTGCTGAACCGAGTAACCCCATTATAGGAATCAGAAGAAAGTTTAAAGCAACGGTTAAAATCGCACCGAAAACCGAAATATACGCACCAATTTTGGTTTTGTCTTGCAATTTGTACCAAACCGACAAATTGGTGTAAATGCCCAACATAAGATTTGCCAAAATAATGTACGGAACAATTTCCATGGCAAACCAATATTCTTGCTGCGGAATGTAAAATGTTTTGATTAAATCGGCAAAAACAATAATAATGAGCATGGCAAAACTACCGAAAATCACAAAATATTTGGTAATGGTGGCGTATTTTTCTTGTGCATCGTCGTTTTTGGCATAACTAAAGAAAAACGGTTCGATGCCCAACGAATATGCCATGCGAAACAACACCATAAAAACGCCGATTTTGTACAAAGCACCGTAGCTTGCCAAGCCTAAATCTTTGAAATCGGCAGGCAATAATTCTTTCAGAAAAACCTTGTCAAAAGTTTCGTTGACTACAAACGCCAATCCGCCAATCATCACCGGAAAGCTGTACACAAGCATTTCTTTCCAAAGCTGTTTATTGAATTTGAATTTCAGTCTGAAATAATTTTTAGACAACAACAAAAGCGTAACCAAACTGGCGATGATGTTGGACAAAAACAGATAACCGACTTGAAAATCAGTAATGAAATACTGCGAAATGGTTGCGTTTGGATGTGTTTTTAAATATTCGGGAATCAAATACAGAAAAACAACTGTTAATCCGGCGTTAATCAATACATTGGCAATTTTGATAACGCTGTATTTTATCGGGCGTTCTTCGGCACGCAAAATAGCAAACGGAATCACTGCCAAGCTGTCTAAAACCAAAATCCATATCAGAAAACTAACTACAATAGACGGAATGCCAAAATACGCATCGATATAATCTTTAAACAAATAAACGCCGATCAAAAACACGCCGCAAACCGCCATAAGAAACAAAATAGTGTTGTTGATGACTTCGAGTTTGTTGTCTTTTTTGTTGTAGAAACGGAAAAAAGCGGTTTCCATTCCAAAGGACAAAACCACGTTGAAAAACATCATCCACGAAAAAATCAGGGTGTAATCGGCATAGGCATCTTTAGGCAACCAATCAATGTGAAGTGGCGCCATAAAAAAGCCAATCATTTTTGGGATGACCGTAGCAATACCGTAGATTAGTGTGGTTTTAAACAGATTTTTGTAAACGCTCAAAGTGGTTTAGTTTTTAAAATATAACGGATTCAAATAAGGTTTTACTTCGTCAAAGTTAAACTTTAATTCTGTTGCACCGTTGGCGTAAGGAGCAATTTCATACGGATTGTAATAGACAATAACTTTGTCGTCTGTAAACATGATATTATCAGTCAGATAAAAACGATTGTCTTCAAACAAAAAACCTTTTTCTTCCAATGAATCGTTTTCATCGAGTTGATAAACCGTATAAAATTTGTCTTTCACCTTTTTTTCAAATCCGGAATAATTGACAAACAATTGTTTTACAGCTACTTGTTTGCCGGTTTCCATATCGTAAAATTGCGAAATTTTTCCATAACTACCATGTGCACCTCCGGTAAAGGTATAAAAATCGTAGGTAATATTAACCAATTGTTCGTCTAAACGATAAGCATCGGCTTCGATTTCGGCTTCCCACGGAATGGGTTCGTTCGGGAAATCGGTTTTGATTTTTTCGTAGGATTGAATAAAATTTTGCATCAAAGCATCGTAATTTTCAAACTGTTCGCCCGTTTCAGCAAAGGAAATCAGTGAAGAAACCTGCTGCAAAACCGCATTGTTTATCACATCAAACGAAGAATTATTTCCGGAGAAAAACGGAACTTCTATTTCTACTTTTGCACATTCTTCTTCTCGACAAATCTGCGATTTCAGTTCGTATTGTTGGTTTTCAATTCGGGTGTTATCGGGTTGTTTGCAACTCCAAAAAATGCCAGTCGCAAACCATAAAATCAAAATCTTTCTCATACTTATTTTTACAATATTTTTAATGCAAAAGTATAATAAAACAAATAGATAATGTGTTAATAAGCGGTTCTAAAATTGGCAAATCAAAAAAGAAAGAAAAATTTGTTGTTGTGTTGTTATTTAAGTAACTTTAGCTCAAAACAAAAATATGAAAAACATCATCTTGGCATCGGCAATGATTTTTAGCATAAACGCCTTTGCCCAAAAACCTGTTTTTACACAGGCACAAATTGAATCGGCACGCGTGTACAACAATGCGGCAGAATTGAGCCACAAAACCACTGCCGAAATTGCTGCAGGAACTTCAGAAATTGTGATTACCAATGTTGCCAATTACCTCAACGAAAGTACGATTCAGATTCGCGTTCCGAAATATGTTACGGTGATGTCTGTTCAATTCACCAATGCATATGTCGAAGAATATGACAACAATCAGGATTCGCCTTTGATTAAACCTGTGAAAGAAGAAATCGAGAAAAAAAAGGCAGCATTAGATGCTTTGGAAAACCGAATAACCTCAGAAAGCAAAAGCGTTGAATTGTTGGATAGAAATAAATCGATGGAGAATGCTCAGAATTTTTCTGTAACGGAATTGGCAAAATTGCTGGATTTTTACAAAACCAAACGCACCGAACTGACCGATTCTATTGATAAATTGTACCATCAGAAAGAAATTTTGGAAGAAGAATTAAAAGCGTTGAAAGGAAAACTAACTTTCAATGAAACCTCAGAAGAAAAAACAAGTTTGGGCAAGTTGATTATCAATGTGATGAGCAGCCAAGCAGGAAGTATTCCGTTGGAAATTTCATATCTGACCAATCAAGCTACATGGCAACCGAGCTACGAAATGCGTATTGACAAAATCAATGCTCCCATTCAAATGCTTTACAAAGCCGAAGTGGTGCAAAACACAGGCATCGACTGGAAAAACGTAAAATTGTCTTTAACCAGCGGTCAAGCAAATCAAAATACTATCGCTCCGGAATTAAATACTTGGTTTGTGGATTATTATAACAATGCTGATGATATGGCTTTGGAAGAAATGGCGGTAACCAATTATAGTACAACATCTAAAGAAATACAAGGCAGACCAAATGCTACTTTTATACAAACCTTACAAGCACAAGTTCCGGGATTAAATGTTGAAACAGGATATTCTACCTTAGATGATTACACCCAAATCAATGAATCTCAATTGAATGTAACTTTTGATATTGACATTCCATACACCATTTTGAGTAACGGCAAACAGCACAGCGTGTCATTGAAGGAAGTAAGTGTGCCGGCAACCTACACTTACCTGACCATTCCGAAATTAGACAACAACGTATATCTTGTGGCAAAAATCAAAGATTACAACCAATACAATATGTTGGCAGGACAAGCCAATGTGGTGTTTGACGGAATGTATGTCGGCAAAACGTTTATCAATCCGAATTCATACAAAGACGAATTGCAGTTGAGTTTGGGCAAAGACCCGAATATTTCGGTGGATAAAAAAGTGGTTTCGGACAAATCGGGTACAAAAATGCTTTCGTCTAAAAAAGAACAAAATTTTACTTACGAAATCACCGCCCGAAACAACAAAAAAGAAAATATCGAATTGCTTGTAGAAGACCAAATTCCGGTGAGCAAAAACAAAGACATCGAAATTTCTCTGACCGACAAAAAAGGTGCTGACTTTGACGAAGAAACCGGAAAATTGTCATGGACAATCAACCTTAAATCGAATAGTTCAGAAAAAATCAGATTTGGGTATCAAGTGAAATCTGATAAAAACCAGGATTTGTATTTATAGGTTTTTGGCAAATTAAATTATAAAAAATCCTGCAAGCTATAAAGTTTGCAGGATTTTTACCATCATAACGTTTAGTTTTCTTTTACTCTTTAATCAATTTATAATGAGCTGCTCCATCTGCGGTGCTTACCTTTAACAAATAAAAACCTGCTGGTAGCTGACTCATATCCAATGCGTAACGAGCATCCTCCATTTGTACATCTATTGCCAAATGTTTACCTTGCAAGGTAAATAGCTCAAAGTTTACGTCATTTTGCCAATGTGATACCGACTCTACAAAAACCTTGTTGATAACCGGATTAGGATACACCTTGAAAGTCTCTTTAGGCAACTCATTTACCGAGCCTGTCTTGGTAGGTATAAACTTTGCCACAAAAGGTATTTGTATATGACCATACCACACCCCAAAGTCTTCGCTGGTGTATAAACTCTCTTCACTGGTAATATTATCGCCTCCCTCGCTTGTCCCTGTGAGGTAAAAACCACCCTCGGCTGTTGGAATGACACCTACCGCTCTATCTTGCTCACTATCGCCATAATAGCTAAACCAATTGCGCTGACCGGTTTGCATATCAAAACTCATGATAGCCGCATCAGAAATTCCTCCTCCGAACACTGTCTGAAAAGCATCAGTAGTAGTATTATCTGCTGCACTTACTGAGTTTGAAATAAGAATTTCGTTGTTTACATTTTCATTAATTGTTAATGAAAATGACCAACCAGCCTCCCACCCAACAGGTGTAAAGCCTAAATATGTAGCCCATATTTTCTCAAATGAAGGACTTAACTTTACCAACAGAAGCTCTCCATCGACTGTTTTACTAGGCTTGTAAGTACCCGAGGTACCATGATTTGTACTGTCACCGGACTTATTTACTGCTAACACGAAAATATTACCTACACTATCAAAATAAAGATTACTTATATAATCTAAATTATCTGAATTACTCAAAGTACTATCATAAGCACCTTCTGGAGTAAGTCTAACATAATCATTAAGCGATTTAAAATAAACTGACCCGGTAGCATCTACCGAAATAGTCGTACGACTAGACGCCGGTTGTGTCATAAAGTCTTCTTCGATAAGAGGTAAATAGATCCCCCACAACCGCTCACCTGTGTTGGCGTCAAACTTCATTATAAAACCAACCCCATAAGTCGCTGTAACTTCTGTAGGCAAAGCTGGCGGAGCTACAGGCATATAGGTGCCTGGTGTAGCGATACCTGTTTTTGAATTAGTTCCCCCGTAATAATATAAATAATCCCCTTGTTTTTGTAAAGAAGTACTTCCTGCCATGTTTTTCTCCCCATAAATATAAGTACCCCACAATCGGTTGCCCAAAGTATCCAACTTAACGATATATTCAGCATATTTGGGATAAGTCCCTACAACCGGCTGTTCATCAAAATATACAGTATCATTATAAAACAGATTGGTGAACTCTGGTTGATGGGTGCCAAGGGTACCTATATTGACACTATCTCGGGTTTTGCCATGAGCATACAAATAGTCTTGTTCATCAACAGAGGCAATTCCTCCAGAAGTATATTCTCCGCCTAACTGATATCTTATGACCCAGTCAAATTCTCCTTCGGCATTGATGCTCCCCAAAATACAGTTTCCTTCTTCACCAGCGGGGATAGGTAACAACTCATCAAACAAAACCCCCTGAGTATTGGTATAACTTGTATAAATTAAATTACCATTAGAAAACATACCTGAAGCACCTCCTTTAGGCAGATATGTCGCCCAATCTCTTTGGTAATCAAAAAACTCTTCTTGGGTTTGCTGGGCAAAAATAGCATACGAAAAAAATATCGCTATAATAGATAATAGTTTTTTCATTATATTTTAATTTATAACCCTCAACAGATATATCTGTTGAGGGTTTTGGATTATTCATAGTTTATCGTTGCCAAAGCATTACCAAAGCGGATATATGATATCTTTAATAATTCTACTGTTGGGCTTACAGTATTATCTACTAATAATTTCTCGTAGCTCGTGGGTGTGATAATATCAGCTTGTTCATTTGGATAACAATCAATGGTATTTTCGGTAGTTGCATAAAATCCATTAGGACTGAGATACCATGGTATTGTATAACCGGTTAAATTATACACCCCCATTCTCTGCCCACTATGGTCTAGTGGAAAGGGATCGCATGTAGTTGATCCAATATATTGAGAAATACACGTTCCATTATATAGTGAAGATCCGTCCAAAAGGGTAAAGCTCATCCCTGCTGGTATATAATAGGACAACATAAATGTATCATTACAAATTCCTCCATCTTTTAATATCCCCAAATGTGCTTCTACGTCATATTCTGTAATATACCCTGCTGGTGGAGTAATTGGCGACTGGTTACTAACAACAATAGGCACAGCAAAACCTACATATGTGCTTAATAATAATAATGTGGTGTAAAATAATTTTTTCATCTTTTTATGGGTTTAGATTAGTTTTTAGTGAATAATAATACAATGCTTTGTGTAAAACCTCTAAGTCACTCTTGAAATCCGTAGCTATACGCTCATCTGTATAACCGTT
>DATGOD010000029.1:0-2885 GCA_035306305.1 Flavobacterium sp. | reverse complement strand
GTATTGACAAATGACAATAAAAGAAATAATTATAGCATTCGTAATTCACCTTATTGTGCCCTTGATAGGACTTATATGTTTTTTGCGACTAATCAAACGGATAAAAGACGAAAACACCATTAACGCACCGACAACTGAACTGTTTTTTGTTTTTTCAACTTACGGTGGACTATTGCTAGTAGCCTTGACGACTTTATTTTGGCAATGGTCAGGAATGGCTTCACTCGGAACTTTTTATTTAATTCTAGGAGCACCATTTGTTATGGGTTTTATTGCTTACCGACACAGGCAGACAAAATTTATTTCAAAGTATCACAATTGGACTTATCTGTCAGGACTCTTATATTTTGTAATTGCACCAATGACATTTGGACTATTATTTTTCATGACTGAAATTAACGAATAAACACGAAATTAAAAGAAACACAGCTGGTAACAGGCGTTTGGCAAAAAAGCGGGTTCAGCGCTACGTTAAAAAAACAGAACATATGAAGAACCTTTTCCTAATATTATTAATGGCATTCTTCTCAACCGTTTACGGACAAGAATCGAACGACACTTTAACCTATGCTAAAACGGAAATTATCGTTCCTAACGGATGTACAGCTAAATCTAATTACGAAATCCTTAACTGCAACGGATTTTCAGCTCAATGGCTTTATTTAAAACAGGAAATGATAGACGAAGGTGTTCACAACCAATTATTCTCTCAACTTGAACAACAGTTCCAGTATTCCAAAAAATCTAACTTGAAATTTAAATCACAAAGCCAAGACTTTGAGGGATTTCAGTACAAGATGAAAAATGGAAATACTCGCATTATTGGACTTGGAAAAGTAGATGGTCAATGGCTAATCCTGAACCTTGGTTTTGAAGATGGGCCAAAAAAGAACAGCGATTTATCAGAGTTTGAGAAGAACTTCATTGAATTAGGAAAATAAAAAAACTGCATACAACAGCAGTTTGGCAATATGGCGGCTGATGTGCTAAATTCAAGTTCAGTTATTCGATTGTACTTTTGTGCTTCGATCGCCCCACCATCGCAAATCCCCGAAACGTTATGCACAATAATAAACGACAATGACCATAGACTATAAAATAGATGAAACCGACTTCTTGACATATCAACTTTTTGTTGCGTCAAAGTCTGATCGTATTAAAAGGAAAAGACAAAGAAGCAAAGTAATATTACCTTTAATTTATATTGCCTTTGGACTTTTATTTCTCTTTCAAGACAAAGTTTCATTAGCGATAATATTTTTCATTATCGGACTACTTTGGTTTTTAATTTACCCAATTTATGAAAGACGACACTATATCAAACATTATAAAGAGTTCATTAAAGAAAATTACAAATACAGACTTGGACGAACTGCATTTTTGGAATTTAACAACGAATATATTTTAGCAAAAGACAACGGAAGCGAGAGTAAAATTTTGACAACTGAATTAGAAGAAATATGCGAAATCCCGACATCAATTTTTGTGAAGTTAAAAGGTGGACAATCATTTATTTTGCCAAAGGACAAGATAGATGACTTTGACAAAGTGAAAGCAAGACTAAAAGAACTTGCTGATCACTTGAAAATAAAATACAATAATGAAGAAAAATGGGAATGGAAATAATTACTGTGCATAACAGGCGTTTGGCGCAATGGCGGGTGACGTGGTTGAATGAAAGTTTTCCGCTACGAAATCCGCCACTGCGCCAAGCGCCAAACCGTTATGTGTAATACCAGCAAACCAAACCAGTGGCAAAAAGAATGACCAATTCGGACTTTGACAAGACTTTAAATGGAATTGCAATCGACTCTATAATTTTGATTGTGATTACTTTAATCGGACTTGTGGTTTTCGGGACAGTACACGAACATGGCGACCAGAACGCTGGAAGCATGTACGGATTTTGGATTCTTCCAGCAATTCCGATCATTTTAATTTCGTTGGGACTAATTGCAGCGAGTAAATTTTGTTTACATCCTCGAATGAAGTGGTTGAACAGCGTAGTACCATTGGTTCTCTTAGTGTGTGGACTTTGGTTGAATCAGACCGAAATGAAAATTCTATTGACGATTTTATTAATAATAATATCTTATAACTTACTAAAGACGGCAATTAAGAGGCCACAGATTTAGATGGAAAAGATGTACAACACATAACAGATAGTATCGCGCTATTTGTCCGTCGCTCTTGGGCGACACGCAACAGCGCAAACTATAATCGTTACAAGGGCATTTTATAAAACGACCGTAATCAAATGAAATATGTTAACGATAGAAAAAATTAAAAGTGATTTTTCATTCATAAAAGCTTGGACGGGTAATTCGGAAACATATCACGACTCTCCAATTTTTGAAGGTTACGGGAATTTGTGTGACTTGTATTTTAGGGCACAAGACAAGCAGATAACACAAGAACAAGTTGACAAATACATTGATTTCAAAGAGAATTTTAAAAATTACCTGCCTGATATTGAAAGATATATTTTAAGCTCATTGAAGAATTCAGAAGTGAATTTAAAAAACATAATTAGACAATCGAAATTGACCTTGGACATTATTGAAATTCCTTTTGACAATTTTAAATATGACTTGGTTTTGGTTTGTGGGAAAAGCTATAAAATGTTCTTTTTTTTGACAAGAAATATAGACATAAGGGTTGAATTCAAGAACGGACGAATAAAATCAATTCAAAGAAAAAAAGACACGACTGAAGACAATGAATAACGAAAGAAAAACACCCTATAACAGGCGTTTGCCAAAAAAGCGGGTTCAGTCCTCAAATGAAGCGTTGTGCCACGTATCAAGTTTAGCGCTGGCAGGCAGTTTAATGCTCAATCCGCCACTGCGCCAAGCGCCAAACCGTCATGGGCAACCTTAGGAACA
>DATGOD010000028.1:0-6932 GCA_035306305.1 Flavobacterium sp. | reverse complement strand
AGAAGAAGGTAGTCGAATTTTAAAATTAGAAATGAAAAACTCTGGTTTAATTGACGACATAAATGGTCCCTTACCTTTTCTTTACTTGAACTACCAAATTTGGTTTTACGAAGAAGATAGTAGTATTGAGTATCATTATGGTCCCCACAATATCACCGACCTTTCTGTATTAAATGATGACAGCATATCCTTAGTAGGTTTTGAACTTTACAATACGCTTGAAGAAGAATCAGAACGAGCGGGTTTAGTTTATGGAGAAATCACAGCCCCTACATATTTTGAATTTGCCGATGAAAACGAACTACCCGACAATCCTGAAGAAACACTTACATTAGATGCTGTTCCTCAACCTAACACTGTTTATCGTTTTGCTCTCAATCCGGCTTCTGTGGATGATGTAATGAAAACTGCTTTTTCATTGTATCCAAATCCGGCTACTGATAGATTGAATGTTTCTTTTAATGAAAGTATATACACCACATACCAAGTTTACGACTTAACTGGTAGAGAAATTATTTCTGGAACAATCAACGGAGAAAACAATATTCAAATCAATGTTGGCTCGTTGCAAACTGGAACTTATTTGCTAAAAGTAAACAACACCACCAAGAAGTTTATCAAACAATAAACACCTCATCAGCCTTGTAAATTCTTACGAGGCTTTTTTCTACCCTAATTTTTGCGTTTAACAAAATTTTATCCGGCATATCGTGGCTTGAGAATTATTTTTTAACTACTTTAGACTTTTATTTCAAGACAATATTGAATTTATACTTATGAACAAAAATTATAGAATACTTTTGTTTGTTGCTTTTTTGGCAGCTGCGTCTTGCAGTTTTATGGCTAAAAAAAATACACCAAATCCAGAGAAAGAATCTCTACTAATGGAATTGATTTCGTTTATCATTCAGAACGGACACTATCACCCGGCTGATGTAAACGACGATTTCTCTGCCAAAGTCTATACAAATTATCTGGACGCACTCGACGGCAGCAAACGCTTTTTCTTGCAAGAAGACATCGATGCGATGAGTCAATTTGAATACCAGATTGACGATTTAATCAAAGACAAATCATTCAGTTTTTTTGACATGAGCTACAACTTACATCAAAAAAGAATGAAAGAAGTTCAAGGTTTTTACGAAGAAATTCTCGACAAACCTTTTGATTTTTCTATTGATGAAAGCATCGACACCGATTACGAAAATCAGCCTTATGTAAAGACTTTGGACGAATTGAAAGATCGTTGGAGAATCCAACTAAAATACACCGTTTTGTCTTCTATCAACAACAAATTGAGCATTCAAAAAGAGTTGGACGATGATGATAAAGACAAAAACAAAACATTTGAAGAAATCGAAAAAGAAAGTCGGGAAAGTGCTAAAAAATCATTGGACGAATTTTTTGATGCCATGCTTGACATCAGTCGAGAAGAATGGTTGGGCATTTACCTGAACTGCATCGTAGAGCAATTTGACCCACATACCAATTATCTTTCGCCAGAAAATCAAGAAAAATTTGACGAAAGCATGTCTGGTTCAATGGAAGGAATTGGAGCTACGCTAAGAAAAAAAGATGATTATGTAGAGATTACTGAAGTATTACCTGGCGGACCTGCATGGAGAGGCAAAGAACTCGAAAACGGTGATTTGGTACTCAAAGTAGCCCAAGGCAACGAAGATCCGGTAGATATTGCTGGAATGCGTTTGACCAAAGTGGTTAAAATGATTAAAGGAAAAAAAGGAACAGAAGTGAAACTGACCGTCAAAAAAGTGGACGGAAGCGTGAAAATCATTTCTATCATCAGAGATCGTTTTGAGATTGAAGAAACCTTTGCTAAATCGACAATTATCGAAACAGAAAACGGTAAATATGGTTTGATTAATCTGCCTAAATTCTACGTTAGCGACGAAAGCAACAATCACAGAAATGCCTTTACCGACGTAGCAAAAGAAGTAAAATTACTGAAAGAACAAAACGTTGATGGTATCGTCATGGATTTGAGAAACAACGGGGGAGGCTCATTAAAAACAGTCGTTGATATGGTTGGTTTATTTGTTGAAAATGGTCCTGTTGTGCAAGTAAAAAACTCTAGAGGCGAATCGCAAGCATTAGAAAGCTACGGCATCAAAACTATTTGGACTGGTCCATTGGTGGTTTTAGTAAACAACTATTCGGCTTCGGCTTCGGAGATATTTGCTGCAGCTATTCAAGACTATAACCGCGGACTTATTTTGGGTTCAAAACACACTTTTGGAAAAGGAACCGTACAAAATTATTTTGCCTTGAATGATTTAATCCAAAACAATGAGGTTGATTTGGGTGCATTAAAATTCACTTCGCAAAAATTTTACCGAATCAACGGAGGTTCAACACAGCTAAAAGGCGTAGAAAGTGATATTATTTTACCCGATAGATTTTTGTATATCGACACTGGCGAAAGAGATTATGACAATGCAATGCCTTGGGATAAAATCAATCCGGCATCATACGAAAAGTTGCCACATCATTTTGAACAAGTTGTTGCCGAAAGTAAAAAAAGAGTCGAAAACAACGAAAACTTTAAATTGATTGATAGTAATGCACAATGGATTAGCGAACGCCAAGACGAAAAAGTGTTTTCTTTGAACATGGATAAATTCAAGCAAGAAGCGGAAAAAACAGAGGAAAAAGCCAAAGAATACGAAAGCTTAAAAGATTACAAAAACAGCTTAGTTTTCAAATCTTTGCCTTCAGAAGTTTCGTTGTTTGAGCAAGACACTGTGTTGAAATCTAAACGAGAAGTGTGGCACGAAAACATGCAAGAAGATGTGTACATCGAAGAGGCAATTCATGTATTACACGACCTAAAAAACGCTTCCTAACTGATGGAAAAAGCAGTATCTCAATACGGGATGGCACTCCAAAAGTTCAAAAAGAATTTTTGGGGTGTTTTCAGTTTTTGGTTTATAATTTTTCTAATTATAATCAGCGTATTTGCTTACGTTATTGCTCCTGATGCAACAAAAAACGCCAATAATGGCGATGTATCTATCCGAACAAAACCACCGGGATTTACTGTAAAAGTAATCGAAATTCCGATTAACGACCAACATCATTTTACCGATTGGATTACTGGTAAAAAAATCAATACACAATACATTCCTATTTTAGATTATCACATCCAAAATGATACTTTGTATTATCATCAATACAACGAAGATGTACAATTGGCACAGGAAAAATCAATGTCGATCGCAGCGGTTTTCCATACCGATAGTACGACTGTGGAAAAAGAACATATTGGAGAAAAAAAGTTTTGGTTGGGCACCGACAATCAAGGTAGAGATTACCTCAGCCGGTTAATTATCGGTACACGGGTTTCACTTACCATTGGTTTTGTTGCTGTTTTTATTTCGATTATCGTTGGCGTAACGCTTGGTTCGATTGCTGGTTATTTTGGCGGAAAAATAGACACTTTTATTCTTTGGTTAATCAATGTGGTGTGGTCTATCCCTACCCTACTGTTGGTTATTGCTATTACGCTGGCGCTCGGCAAAGGTTTTTGGCAGGTTTTTATTGCCGTTGGATTAACAATGTGGGTAGAAGTTGCCCGTATTGTTCGCGGACAAGTAATGAGCCTCAAACAAGCCCAATATATCACGGCGGCTCGTGCTTTGGGATTTTCTGATGTCAGAATTATTTTCAAACATATTTTGCCTAACAGTTGGGCTCCTGTGATTGTGATTTCGGCTGCCAATTTTGCTTCGGCTATATTGATTGAAAGCGGCCTGAGTTTCTTAGGTTTAGGAGCACAAGTACCGATTCCGAGTTGGGGTGGCATGATTAAAGAACACTACAATTACATCATTCTCGGAAAAGCTTATCTGGCATTGATTCCCGGAACAGCTATGGTGCTTTTGGTCGTCGCTTTTATGATGATTGGCAATGCCTTGCGTGATGCTTTGGATGTGAAAAAATCTTGAGTTGTTATAAGCTTTAAGCAGTATGCCATAGGCTGCAAGCTCCTTTAGACTTGCAGATATTTAAATTTTATTTTCTGTGTGTTTATTGAAACTTAATCACTTTGACGGGCGATATTTTGGCTACCAAATACGACGGAATTATCAATACCAAATAGCAAATAACAACCACAGCAAGGTTAATCGCAAGTATAACCCAAATATTGAAATACACCGGTGCATATTCGACATAATATTGGCTTGCATCGAGTTTGATGATATTGAAATACTTTTGAATGAGCAATAGCCCTACTCCAATGAGATTTCCCCAAAAAAGTCCACGAAGTACGATTCGAGTTGCACTGTAAAGAAAGGTTTTTCGGATGGTCCAATTATCGGCTCCCAAAGCTTTGAGGATTCCTATCATTTGCGAACGCTCCAGAATCAACACCAATAATGCTACAATCATGTTGATGACCGACACGATAATCATAATGCCGATAATGATTTGCATGTTGAAATCGAACAATTCCATCCAACTAAAAATATCGTAAAACTGATCGCTGATGGCAGTTGCATTAATCGCCGATGGCAACATTTCGTATATCTGCATCGTTGTAGATTCGAGCTGCTCAATGTTATACAGATTGATTTCGTAGGCTCCTACTTCGTCGTCAGTCCATTTGTT
This sequence comes from Flavobacterium sp., assembly GCA_035306305.1. Taxonomy (GTDB): domain Bacteria; phylum Bacteroidota; class Bacteroidia; order Flavobacteriales; family Flavobacteriaceae; genus Flavobacterium. Next base: position 2,303 of record DATGOD010000028.1, on the reverse strand, counting down.
GAGTCTTTGCACTTGTCGCAAATCGCCAATCACATAGGTTTGATCAAATTCTTTAAAATCTGAGCGATAAATACCAACAACCTCAAAACCTCGTGCATTTGGTGCTGATTGCTGATTGTTTTTGAGAAAATAGGTAGAAAGTTTATCGCCGATTTCAACCTCCAACCGATTGGCTAAATATTGAGAAATCACAATTTGATTAGACATTTTTTCGCCAAAATCGGGTGTTTTTCCTTCAATGAGATAAGATTGTATTTGACTAAAATCATAATCTGCAGCAACGCCTTTGTACAAAATACCTTCAAAAGTTTTTTCGGTGCGAATAATACCAGCTTTGGTGGCAATCGGAAAAATCGATTTCACTTCTTGGTTTGAAGTGATTTTGTCAATCAAATTATTGTCTAACGAAAAGGATTCTGTGGTGATTCCGGAGTCATTATTATCAAATGGAGCAACAACGATTTGCCCGCCAAATGCCGATACTTTGTCACGGATAACATGTTGCAAACCAACGCCGGTTGCCACCGCAACCAACATCATAACAATACTGATTGCCACCGCAACAATCGCAATTTTGATAATTGGTGCAGAAACATTACTTTTATACTTTTTAGAAACCGCTAATCGTTTAGCAATAAAATAAGATATATTCACTATGATGAAATCTAAAATTATTTTCAAAAATACGGTATTATTTTTTGTCGTAACGCTATTTACGGCTTTAAACTTTGTTTGTACTGCACAAAATGGGTCGAAAGCCGAAAGTCAAATATCGAAAGAAATACAAACCGGAGCGGAACAATTCAACCAATATCTTCCTTTGCTGAAAGATAAAAAAGTAGGGATTTTGACGAATCAGACGGGGATAATCTATAAAAGAACAGGTGGAGCTACAGAAACTACAACAGGTAATAAAACGATCAAATTTCACCCAACAGTTAGGATAGAAGAACAATTGCTGATAGATTTTTTAATCGAAAATAAAATCAACCTAAAAAAAATCTACGCACCCGAACATGGTTTTCGCGGTACTGCCGATGCCGGCGAATTGATTAAAGACGGAAAAGACACCGAAACCGGTTTACCGATTATTTCGCTCTATGGAAACAACAAAAAACCTACAAAAGAACAACTTGCCGGAATTGACGTAATGCTTTTTGATTTGCAAGATGTTGGCGCACGGTTTTATACCTATATTTCTTCGTTACATTATCTGATGGAAGCTTGTGCCGAAAACAATATTCCGCTGATTGTTTTGGACCGACCTAATCCGAAAGGAGCAACGGTTGATGGCCCAATATTGGAAAAAGAAAATCAAAGTTTTGTGGGTATGCACCCGATTCCGGTTTTGCACGGAATGACCATCGGCGAATATGCCCAAATGATTAACGGAGAAAAATGGCTCAAAAACGGCGTACAATGTGATTTGACTGTGATAAAATGTGCAAATTACAACAAAAGTATGCCTTATTCATTGCCAGTGAAACCATCGCCAAATTTGCCCAACGATTTGTCGATTAATCTTTACACAAGTCTTTGTTTTTTTGAAGGAACCAATGTGAGCGTGGGGCGCGGAACGGACAAACAATTTCAGATTTACGGTTCGCCTTTCTTGAAAAATATGGATTTTGCATTTACCCCAAAACCTAATGACGGAGCAAAATCTCCAATGCATAATGGTGCGAAATGTTTTGGTGAAGATTTATCAAACCACAAATTTATCGACGGATTATCTTTGCAATGGTTATTGAAAGCATATAAAAACAGCGAACACAAAGAAAAGTTTTTCAATAATTTCTTTGTGAAATTAGCAGGAACCGACAAATTGCAACAACAAATAGAACAAGGTTTATCGGAAGACGAAATCAGACAATCGTGGCAAAAAGGTTTGGAGGATTTCAAAAAAATCCGAAGTAAATATTTGCTTTATGCTGATTAAGAAATTGATTTGGAATTCGATATTTGAGATTTTGCTTATTGCCTATCACCTAATATGGAATTTCAAATTATTATAGAAAAAACATCAAATTATTAAAAAAATATGGACAATCAAAACTGGAAAGAAAAACTCACACCTGAGCAATATCACGTTCTTCGAGAAAAAGGCACAGAAAGACCTTTTTCGGGCGAATACAATGATTTTTATAAAGTTGGTCATTATATTTGTGCCGGTTGTGGCAACCGATTGTTTAATTCTGACACCAAATTTGACGCTGGTTGCGGTTGGCCTTCTTTTGATCGAGCTATCGAAGGTTCGGTGGTGTATCATCGGGATTTGTCGCACGGCATGATTCGCATAGAAG